>JBGPVY010000224.1:0-4994 GCA_041491905.1 Nitrospiraceae bacterium
GACAATATGCGCGACGGTATTGCAGGGCCGGTGAACGAACAACAATTGACCTATCTCACGCGCATCGGACATAACCTGAGTCGGCTCACCAGAATCATCAATCAATTGCTCGATTGGTCCCGCCTTGACAGCAAAAAGGAAGTGCTCTGCCTCACACAGGTCTGCGTCGAAGCCATGGCCCTCCAAGTCGCCGACAGCCTCCGCACCGTCGCAGCTGAAAAAACGATTACCATCGAGATCCTGCATGCGGAAGGGCTCCCGGCGGTTCAGGGGGACCCGGATAAACTGGAACAGATTCTCTGGAATCTCATCGGCAATGCGATCAAGTTTACGCCGCCGGGCGGTCGCATCACCGTCGATTTCCAGACGACCACCGAGGGCTTTGTCCAAACCTCAGTCGCCGATACCGGCTGCGGGATTGACCCGGGCCACATCGAAAAGCTCTTCCAGGAGTTCTCAAAAGTGCCGTCTGCCAACCCCACCGCTCAGGGGGCGCAGCTTGGCCTATTCATTACAAAAAACCTGGTGACGATGCATCGAGGAACCATCTGGGTGGAGAGCAAACCCGGAGCCGGCGCGCGCTTTTATTTCACAGTGCCTGTCGTGTCTTTGCGAGAAGACTTACCGCAACCGGCGCCGCAGTAGAATGCGTGAAGCGCGGGAACCGGCTGGTCTCTCTTGTTTATCTGGTCTATCTCGTTTGTTTGGTTGAACCAGACAGACCAGATGAACCAGATCAACCCTCGCCAGTCGCGTTCGTCCCGCCCTTCGCGGTCGGCGTTTTAGCTTTCTGCAATTGAGAGGAGTGCATTTTGATGCGCGCCAAAATTTTAATCGTCGACGACGACCGCGATATTCTTCTCGGACTCGAGAATCGTATCACCTGGATGGGGCACGAGCCTGTAACAGCCGACAACGGTAAGGATGCGCTGCGTCTGATTGAACAAGGAGACTTTGATCTTGTGCTCCTGGATTTGGAACTACCAGTTCTGTCCGGTCTGGAGATCCTGGAACGGGTAAGAGCCGCCTCGCACAGCGAGCGGCGTACTGAAGAGGACACAAGCGCAGCCTACACCACACCGCTCATCATCATCCTGACCGCATTCGGCACCATCGAGCGAGCCGTTCAAGCCATGCAGCTTGGCGCCTTTGATTTCCTAACGAAACCGTTCAGCGCCGACCACCTGACCGTCGTGGTCAAAAAAGCCCTGGCCGCCGTGGCGCTATACCGTCAGGTCGACGTCCTCCGTCAAGAAGTCGACGATCGGTTCGATCACCTCGTGGGGGCCAACGCCAAGATGGCCGCGCAACTCACGATCGCCAAGCAAGCGGCGCTGACCGACGTGACCGTCCTCCTGCTCGGAGAAACCGGCACGGGAAAGGAAGTCGTGGCCCGCGCCATTCATCGTTGGAGTCCACGCCGCTCGAAACCTTTCGTCGCGGTCAATTGTGCGGCTCTGCCGGAGCAACTGCTCGAGAACGAACTGTTCGGTCATGAAAAGGGCTCCTTCACCGGGGCGGTCAAACGGGAACCAGGCAAGATCGAGGTGGCAGAAGGGGGAACGGTGTTTCTTGATGAAATCGGGGATATGCCGCTCCCGTTACAAAGCCGTCTGCTGCGGGTTCTCCAGGATCAGACCTTCTATCGTGTGGGCGGAACCCAGCCGATTCGCACCAATGTGCGTTTCATTGCGGCCACGAACCAAGACATACGGCGCGCGATCGAACAGGGCACGTTTCGTGAAGATTTATACTACCGGCTCGCGGTGATCACCGTGACGCTCCCGCCCCTGCGTGAACGGATGGACGATGTCCCTGCACTCGCCCGGCATTTTCTCAATCGCGGGGTCGGAAGGGGGATTCATCGGTCCTGCGCACTGAGTGACCAGGCCGTACGGGCGTTGCAACAGTATCAGTGGCCGGGCAACATCCGCGAACTGGAAAATGTGCTGATGCGTGCACTCATCTTATGTCCCGAGGACACCATTGAGCTCGCATACTTGCATCTGGCAGATTCACCGTTCCCCTCGGCGAACGAGGCCGAGACAGGATCTCCTTCCCGTCTCTACCATGAGAGCATGGACGCTTACAGTCGGAAGATCATCGAAGAGGCGCTGCGCAGAAATGGATGGAACCAAACCAGAGCATCCGAAGAGCTCGGCCTTCAGCGGACCTACCTCACAAAACTGCTCCGTCAGAAAGACATCTCCGGCAGGCCGCCCAAAGATTCTTCCTCATCTTCCGAGGACGATTCTCCGTGAAATAAGTTCTGAGTTCTGAGTTTTGAGTTAGGCCCAGACCTGAGGGTGAGATTCTGAGGCATGCGGGTTAGACCGCGCCAACAAACCCACGACAAGAAAACGCACGTCGATTACGTCGAGAATATGTTGCCGGAGCTCATCACGAAAGGGCGCGAGACTCACATCGTGAAGATAGCGATCAATCGTGCGAGGCAGCCGCCGTCTCCAGGCCTGGGCAGCCTGTCGCGCACCGTCAGCGACAGGTCCTTCATGAACAAGCATGGTATGGACTTCATGCTCGAAAAACCCTACATGCATTTCTTCATCTCCCAAAATCGAGGCCAAATCAGGCCGCAAGCCGACTAACAGCTTTGCAAACTCCAATCCCAACGTTTCGTACCCGTAGAGATGCACCGCGAGGACCCTCCATTGACTGGGCATACGAGGAAGTGCCGTCTTGCCGTGCGAACTCGTTCCCAGCAGCAGCTCAAACTGCTTGAGATGCTGCGCTTCTTCTTCCTCATGACGACGCAAGAACTGCAACACCGCAGGCGAAACGTCCTGCGCCTGCGCAGAGCGTACCGCCCACAAGGCCATGGCCTCCGCCTTGAGGAATTGTTCCAGGATCGCCCGTTCACAGGAGGAAGGAAGCGGAGGAGTCATGCGCCGAGTTTACCGGAACGATGGGGCAGAACCAACATGTGACTAGCAGGATGCTGAAAAAGTCCGTCAGCGGCGTTCTCGCATCGCTCAGAGGCTCAACGTACCGAAGCGTACGCCTCACCTCTTCGCTCGCTGCGGCCTTGCTGAACGGCCTTTTTGAGCATCCTGCGGATGTATTCTTCTGTCGTGCCACATGTACGAAACATCGACATTCTGGCATGCCTACATAGTTTTTCCGCAGCCTGCTAGCAGCAGAAGAATCGTATTCGACGAACATCCGCAGATCGCGCCAAAATTACCGCTGCCGAGCTGTAGACACTCTTTAGAGCATTCCTGTACCATACCGCCCGGTTGCGTACCATCCCTTCTGGCGGTGTAGCTCAGTTGGTAGAGCAGCGGACTCATAAACCTGACCGCGATGAAAGGCCCCTTGTAATCCTCAATGGTTACAAGGGGTTTTTCATTGCCTCGTTGGTTTGCGTGGGGTGGCGGGAGGTGGTATAAGGCCCCTCGCGGGCACAATCCTGGGCACACTTTACGGTGGTGAATGGCACGGATCATGGACGAGGTTTCACGAGACACCGTGCTCGAATGGATGAAAAAGGCGTTTGGCCAGTTAAAAGATCACAAGACCGTCTCCTATGGCTTGATGCAGAGGCATGCGGCTCTTGTTTTCGTTAATGCGCATCCTGATTTTGCAGAAAACGGTGAACGGCTGGAATCCGCGGCAGAAAGATATTACCAGAAGGAGCCTCAGAGCTTTGTTTTCGTAGAGGCCTTTTGGTGTTTAGTGACATTAGGATTTATTCTTCCTGCGCCAACAGGAAGCTCACCTCCCAACTTTAGCCATTTGACGATTACAAGACTTGGCCGTGAATGGGCGGAAGGTACTGAACCATCGCCTGAAGATCAGGGTGGGTATCTGGCAGCATTAAGCAGTCAGGTTCCGATTCTCGATCCCGTGATTGCGATGTACGTCGCAGAAGCGGTCATGGCATATTCACGTCGAATGTTTTTTGCCTCAGCGGTGATGATTGGAGCAGCAAGCGAAAAAACGATCTATCTCTTGATGGAGGCCGTAGCCGATTCTGTAAAAGATGCAACCCATAAGAACACGATTCTGAAATCCATCGAAGCGCGAAAGTTGCCGACAATGTACAAGTGCCTTCAAAAGAACCTAACTCGCGCCAAAAGAACCATGCCGTGGCCAATCCATGAAGATGCGGACGCCCACCTCACTTCGCTTCAAGCCGCCATTCGGGTGCAGAGAAATGACGCGGTTCATCCCCAAGCTGGAAAGGTGACACCGAGCACAGTGCGGCTCACTCTCTCAGCCTTTCCCGGTGCATGCAAGAAAGCCTATGGCTTGATCCAATGGTTTAAATTGAACTCTTTCTAGGTGGAGCTTCCGCTATGAACTGGACGACCGAACCGCCCACGCAACCTGGCTGCTACTGGTTTCGGCGTGACCCTCCATCTCGGGACATCATGGTTCAGGTTCGTGAGACCAATGGGGAACTGACGGTCTGGTGGCCTGACAAAGACCAACCAGTTGCGACGCTCAGAGCCTCTTGGCGCGGCCCCATCCCGCCATCAACAGGACCGGGAAGCCGATAGCTCATCGCAGGGTGTGAACAGACACGCCGCATTCGGGTCTTCCACTTTTCACTCGACTGTATACCCAAACACTTTCTCGATCTCTTTGGGTGGCAACTTCGTTGCTTGCTTGATCTGCTTGAAAGCGACTCGCAGGGTTGTGGATTCCACGCAATGAGGGCGACGCCGAGCTATGCCCGAATGAGAAGATGGTCGATGAGAGCAGATTTTTCAATGTGCATGGCTGCGGGGGTATGGATAAATCGTTTCAGTCTCACCCGGTCATTTGGGCTCACCCGGATCACATCCACCATGATCCAGGGCGTGTGAACCAAACTGACTACCGCCAGCCCGATGTCGATAAAGGACTCCTCGCCTTCCAACCATAACTGGACTTTCACAAGATCCCCTGCTCTCAGGTAATCAGGGGTGATGAGCTTATGTCCATCCTCTAAACTTTCGAGAACGCACCCGTCCGCTTGAAGCTGCGTGCTA
>JBGPVY010000083.1:0-10192 GCA_041491905.1 Nitrospiraceae bacterium
CTCGCCCGACGTTGATCGTCTGACAATGATTGATCCATGGCTTTCACCCGACTCGTCTCTCTGCCTAACAGGTGGTCAGGATGAGTCCCCAACTGCGCGCAACTTTTTCACCCGCCCACCCACTGGTACGCCGAGACGTGCCACTAGCCCGGGCGAGGCCCTTCAAATTCTCTCCTCACCTCTCTGATAAGGAGTGGTCAGGCTGCCCTTTACTGCGCGCATCGAACGAGCACATTCTGATCGTGCGCGTTCTGCGAGCAAGAAGGGCACCTGGCCGCTCCGCCTTCTACCCTCCTTGTACCACAATCTGCGAAAAGTCCGCGAATGAGTTGAAGAAGTCATCTACTTCCTGGAGCAGCGACAACCGGTTATTCCGGACAGCCGGATCCTCTGCATTGACCATGACCGCTGCGAAAAATGCATCGATGGCAGGCTTCAGACGCACCAGCGCGTCCAGGGCCTGGCCATACTCCCCACGAGTCATCGCAGACGTCATCTTCTCCCGTTCTTTCGCTGTGGCCTGGTAGAGTGCCGACTCAGTCGGATGTTGGAACCGTGCCTCATCGACCGGCTTGCGATCCCACTGCTCTTTCTCGACAAGCCGGTGCGCACGCTTGAAGCCGACGATCAACGGATCGAATTCCGGCTTCGTTGTCACGGATTCCAGCGCCTTCATTCTCAGAACAAGATCAACGAGATCCAGCGCCTTGTCATGGGCCGGCTTGAGCACCGCTTCGATGACATCATCTCGCAACGCGTGGACGACCCTGCCATAGTGTCGAACCCGCTCAAAAATGAATTCCGTCATCCGGCGCCGTCCCTCCTGCTCGGAATCTTGAACCCCCTTGAAGCCATCGCCGATGACCAGGTTTCTCGCATTATCAATGTAGCACCCCAAGTTGATGCGCAGATTTCCCTCAAGAATAATCCGGACGATGGCCGTGGCATTCCTGCGCAGAGCAAAGGGGTCTTCCGATCCGGTCGGCACGAGACCCACGTGGAAGAACGCCGCCACCGAATCCAGCCGGTCGGCCAACGACAGCACCTGCCCAGCGATGGTCCGTGGCAATTCACCTTCGATCGATCGCGGCAGATACTGCTCCCTGATGGCCTGACTGACCGCCTCAGATTCACCGTCATGTTTCGCGTACTCGCCTCCCATGATGCCCTGCAGTTCAGGAAACTCGCCGACCACACCGGTGAGAAGGTCGGCCTTGCACAGATCCGCGGCCCTCTCGCAAGCTTGTTTCAGTTTGTCGTCCTGAGGCCGCACACTCGAGGCGATGAAGCCGGCCAGCTTCTTGACCCGTTGCTGTTTTTTCTCCATGGTTCCGAGCTTCTGGTGGAACGTGACACCGGCAAGTTTCGCCACCCGTTCTTCGAGCTTGACCTTCCGGTCTTCATCGAAAAAGAACTTGGCGTCGGCCAGACGCGCAGCCAGGACCCGCTCGTTGCCCTCGCGAATCAATCCCATATCTTTGGCTCGATTGTTCGTCACCGCGATGAAATGGGGAACGAGCTTTCCGGTCTCTTTGTGCCTCAAGGAGAAGAATCCCTGATGTTCCTTCATGGAGGTAATCAAAATCTCTTGCGGCACCTCCAGGTAGGCCGGCTTGAACGACCCGATAATGGCATTGGGGCATTCGGTCGTATAGACCGCCTGATCCAACAAGTCTCCGTCCACATTCAACGTGAAGCCGGCTTTCTTGCACAATGTTGCGATCTGTTCTTCGATCATGTGGCAGCGGCGCTGCGGATCCGGAATGACCCCTTTATGTTCAAGCCCCTTCAGATAGGACTCGTAGTTTCGAACGGGAATCCCCTTCGCACTCCCTAACACCCGATGGCCTTCCGTCCGGTTACCGGCGGTAATCCCCGCGGCTTCGATCGGAAGCGTGGCCCCTCCGTACAGCGCCACCAGCCACCGTACCGGTCGAGCGAACCGCACGCCGGTGCTATTCCACTTCATCGCTTTCGGAAAAGAGAGTTTCGCGATCAACTGCGGGAGGAGTTCTTCCAGGATTACGTTGGCGGGCCGCCCCTGTTCCTGTTTCACCGCAAAGAGATACTCCCCCTTCGGAGTCCGGCGAATCTGCAGATCTTGGACAGCGACTCCATGTCCCGCGGCAAATCCCGTCGCCGCTCTGGTCGGCTGGCCAGCAGGATCGAATGCCACAGCTTTGGAAGGCCCCATCGCTTCCTTGACCATAGAGGTTTGCTGGCTCGCAAGGCCCTCAACCACCAGGGTCAAACGTCGTGGAGTTCCCAGAGTACGGGCGGATTGAAACGCGAGACGTCGGTCTTTCAACAGCTGCTCAGCCGAATCTTTGAGAGCAGCCAGGGCGGGAGCGATGAACTGGTAGGGAAGTTCTTCAACGCCGATTTCGAGCAACAATTCAGCAGCGGCCACAAGGGAAGGTCGCCTCCCCTTCTTCGCAGGAGGAACGGGACGACGAGGTTTCTGGGTCTTTGGCATGGATCCTTCTGCGGTTCTATGAACGGCGGGCCACAGCCTTGGAACGAATACGTGATGTCTTCGCTCCATCACGCCCCGTCCCGCGATTGAGCAACGGATGCCCCATCGCCGCCCGCTCCTCGATGTAGCGCTCGGCACATTGACGGGCAAGGGCGCGGACCCTGGCGATATATCCCGTGCGCTCTGCCACGCTGATCGCCCCGCGGGCATCGAGGAGATTGAAGAGGTGCGATGACTTGATACAGAACTCGTAGGCCGGGAGCGTCAATCGTTTGTCGCGATTCGCCAGCAGCCGCTTGCATTCTCCTTCGAACGATTGAAACGTGGCCATGAGCATCGCCACATCGCCTTCTTCGAAATTGTAGGTGGAGAATTGGACTTCGGTTTCGTGATGGATGTCTCCATACGTGACTGAATTGCTCCAGGCGAGGTCAAATACGTTATTCACGTGTTGCAGATACATTGCGATGCGTTCAGTCCCGTATGTGATTTCGACGGTAATGGGATTCAGCTCGATCCCGCCGATTTCTTGGAAGTACGTGAACTGGGTGATCTCCATCCCATCAAGACGCACTTCCCAGCCCAGGCCCCAGGCGCCCAGCGTGGGGGACTCCCAGTCGTCCTGAATGAACCGGATGTCGTGCTGCTTCGGGTTAATCCCCAATTGAGCCAGACTCTCCAAATACAACGATTGAATGTTTTCCGGCGCCGGCTTTAGCACGACCTGATACTGATAGTAGTGCTGCATGCGATTCGGGTTCTCGCCGTATCGTCCATCCGAGGGACGCCGGCATGGTTGGGGATAGGCCGCCCGCCAGGGCTCCGGACCAAGGGACCTGAGGAACGTGGCTGGATGAAAGGTGCCTGCCCCCATTTCCAGATCATAGGGCTGATGAATAACGCAGCCTTGCTCGGCCCAGTATTGATGCAACGTGAGAATGAGATCCTGGAAGGTCACGAACAGTCCAGTCGTTGTGACGGAGGTCTGAATTCTCGTGCTAGCAGGATGTTGAAAAAGTCCGCCAGCTTTGTTCTCGCATCGCTCAGAGGCTCAACGTACGGGGCTGAGTACGCTTCGCCTCTTCGCTCGCTGCGGCCGCGCTGAACGGCCTTTTTGAACATCCTGGGGAGGTGCTAACGCGCCAGCCGCGATTCATTGCCGTTTTGTCTTTCCAGGATGATCAAATGGTTTTTCAACAGCTGCTAGACGTGTTGAAATGACCGAAGAAATTAACAGGAATGCGCAGAGCCTGTCAAGGCACAACCCCTCTAGGATCAAGGAGTTGCAACAGGTTGTCTCTGCTGAATGGATGGGCGTTGGAGATCAGAGCCCATGAATTATTCCGCTCAAATTTTTCAGATCGACTCTTGACGGGAGCAGGCGCGGCACTCTATTGTCGCAAATCTTGATTAACTCACTTAATATTATATCGACCTGACCATGAAGCTTTCGAAAAAAAGCGAGTACGGACTTCGTGCACTGCTTGAGCTCACCCTCGCGCATGGCAAGATGACGCTACAGCGGCACCAGATCGCGACCCGCCAACATATCCCGGTCGAATTTCTCGAACAGATCCTCCTAGCACTGAAACGTGCCGGCATCCTCTCTAGTCGTCGAGGAATGAAGGGCGGCTACACACTGATTAAGTCTCCGGGAGAGATTACCCTCGGCCAAGTGATTCGCATTTTGGATGGCCCCCTCGCTCCCATCGGATGTGTGAGCAAGACGGCCTATCAGAAATGCAGGGACTGCCCCTATGCCGAACAGGCCCAATGTCCGGTGCAGCATGTGATGGGTTCGGTGCGTGATGCCATTGCCGGCATCCTGGACCACTACACGCTCGACGACTTTGCCTCCGGCCATCGCAAAGGATAATTGTGGATCTAGTCGTGCTCGTGCTGATCACGTTCGTAGCAGCTACCGTCAATGGCGCCTTGGGGTACGGCTTTTCTTCGATTACGGTTCCAGTTGCGCTGCTGTTTTATACGAATCGTATTCTGAATCCGGCGTTGGTGCTCGTGGAATTGGTGATCAATGGATACGTCCTCTTCATCAACCGCAAGAGCATCCCGAACATTTGGTGGCGCGTGGCACCCATTCTGATCGGCCTACTGGTCGGTGTCGCGATCGGCAGCTATATTCTCTCCCTCGTTCATCCGGCCTGGGTAAAGTTTGTGACCTACTTCATGCTGTTGCCATTGATTCTGCTCCAAGCTGCCGGTATCAGAAAACCCATCCAAGCCGAAAAAACCATCGCGATACCCTTCGGAATGGGAATCGGAACCCTCTATTCCGTCACCACCATCTCAGGCCCTCCCCTTGCGCTCCTTTTCAACAATCAAGGGTATGCCAAACAGGATTTCCGAGCTGCGCTTGGCGTCATTCGAGTGGGAGAAGCGGCCTTGACGGGAATCGCCTACTATTTCATTGGACTCTACAGCTACAGCAGCATGGAGATCATTCCGTATATCGTCCCCAGCGTCCTTTTGGGAATTCCCCTCGGGAGCTATCTCATTCGTTGGATGGACCCTGAAACATTCAGGCGGATCTGCATGGCCTTCGACGCCTTGGTCGTCACATTCGGACTGTCTAGGGTGCTCATCGAATTG
Source organism: Nitrospiraceae bacterium (assembly GCA_041491905.1). GTDB lineage: Bacteria > Nitrospirota > Nitrospiria > Nitrospirales > Nitrospiraceae > Palsa-1315. Next base: position 5,087 of record JBGPVY010000083.1, read on the forward strand.
AACCTGGCCACCGCGTTCACCACGTACAGTATCCTCACGATCATGACGATGCTCAATGCCTACTTACTGTTTCGATTTTTTCGGGACAGGACCGTCCCATAAGGGAGAAGGGTAGGCACTCACAGCTGGATAAGCAGGGCGCAGGATGGGGCGACGCTCTTCGAGCGGGACAGAATCTGTATGGTCTCTCCTTCAGGTTCTACAAATCCAACATTTTCAAGCACCCCCACCATCATTTAAGTACACAATAAATCAAATAGTAATAACGCATGGCCATGGCACAACACTTGCTCCTGCTTGCCCTTAAATGTGTTCTTCTTGCCCAGCAATACGCACGAAGCAGACCGAACCTAAATCAACGCAACCATACCCGCTTCTCTGTAGCAGCACATGAGCTCTTTGACCAAGCAACAATTCCTCCCGCGGATCTTCCCGCGGACCAGAGTCAAAGAGACCATTTGTATACCACTACGCCTGACCGCAATCGTTGCGGGCCTTCTTCTTATGATGATGCCCTTTCTAAGCGGATGCGGCGGAGACGGCGAGGGCCAGGCATCGACACCAGCAGACACAGGAATCACCGCTTCTCTCGCATGGAGTCCGGTTCAAGACTCCTCAGTCTATGGCTATTTCGTCCATTACGGCCGGCAATCACCAGATCAACAGGGTAGCTGTGCATACGAAAATTCCATGTACGTTGCTTCCCCGTCAGCCACGGTCACAAACCTTAATCCTAATACCCGCTACTACTTTACGGTCAGTGCCTATAACGGTCTAGAAAGCGCCTGCTCAAGTGAAGTATCGACCGTCACGGATCCTCCTTCCGTCTAGACCGACCGACGAAACCCCCTCCCCTGCCCACCAATGCCGAACACTACCCGCCCCGGCGTATCGGACTCGCCTGGACAGCGCCCCCTATGACGTGACCGAACTGTGTTACGGTCGATCCATTTGCACGGATCCTTTCAACCCTAGAATTCTAGCAGGCTGCTTAAAAACTCTGTGGACACGCTAGAACTTCACTGGTCCGCACATGTGCCTTAACTCGGTGTCCATGAAATCGGGGGTAGTTCAATCTGTCCCACTTTGTTTTCCAGAGACTCACGGACTCGCATTGACCGCGGTTGAGCCCTTTCCTATACTGGCAGAATCTCGTAAGGAGGCACGCTGATGAAAATCGTCATAGGTTTACTTATTATAGTGGCCCTGGTGGTCGGAGTAATCCTGGCGCTTCCCTTCCTGATTGACCTCAACAAGTATCAAGACCAATACAAGCCACTCATCGAAGACGCGCTCAATCGCAAGGTTCAACTGCAAGACATCCGCCTGACTATCTGGCCGCGGATCGGTGCCCGGGTGGCCGGAATTGCCGTGCTGGACGACACGGCATTCGGCTCAAGCCCCTTTACTTCTCTCACGTCGCTGGACGTCGGGGTCAAACTCATGCCTTTGCTCAGCGGCAAGGTAGAGGTAGAAGAAATCATGATCCGTGATCCTGTTATCACGGTCATCAAGAACAAGAACGGCGTCCTAAACGTCTCGACCGTCGGTCGTACAGGCGTTGAGCTGCCTAAAACTCCATCGCGAGCGCCTATTCCATCGACCGAAGGTCCGCTCAAAATCCTGGCACTGCTGGCCGTGGATCGAGTCTCGATCGAGGGCGGGACACTTACCTATCGGGATCTGTCAGCTGCCAAGCCGACCGAATATATCTTGCAGGATATGGAGCTGCTCCTCCAATCCGTTCGGCTCGGCCAATCCCCGAGGCTCCATGTTGGAATGCTCGTCCAACCGTTTAATCTTCCGGTGAGGCTGGACGGTACCTTTGGCCCTTTGAAACAATCCGCAGACATTGATGCAATCAATCTCCAACTCGCGTTGGGAAAAACCAATTTTACCATCACCGGAAAAACGGTCGGGCGAAACGCCAGCCTGAACATCAGTGCGCCTGTCATCAATACGGCCAATCTGCCGGTCTCCCTGCCATTACAGAAACCCGTTGATGTAAAAAATTTCCAGATTGCAGCTGAAGTACAAGGCCAGGACGTGCGGTTACAGAACTTCTCCTTTCAGCTCTTCGATGGACAGGTGACGGCAGAGGGAAGGGTCACGTCCGGCTCCGAAACACCGCCGTTCGCTGGCAAGATGACGATTCAAGGGATGCAACTCAGTCCGGCGCTCAACGTCCTGGCAACCACCCAGGTGTCGATCAGCGGAACGGCAGGAGCCGACCTCGACGTGCAAGGCCGTGGATGGTCCATGCCTGACCTCACGAGATCCTTGGAAGGCACGGGACACGTGGCTGTGAAAGACGGCAAAATCGAAGGTGTGAATCTGCTTCAGGAAGCCATCTCCATCCTCAAAGTTGTCGGCATCTCGCTTGATAACGCCAAGGCAACGGCCTTTTCAACGATCGAGACCGATCTCACCATTAAGCAAGGGACCATACACGTCCAACGGCTCTTGATGGATAGCCACGACTTTCAGGCCACAGGAGGAGGCACCATCGGATTCGATCAGACGCTGAACCTCACCGTGAACCTCAACCTGTCGCAGGACTTAAGCCGGACGATTGCACGTTCATCGCCTGCCGCCAAGCTCGCAATGAAAGAAGGCCGCTTGAGTCTTCCGCTGGTGATTACCGGAACAGCTTACGCGCCATCGTATGGGTTAGATATGAAAGGCCTAACCGGGAAAGTTCAGGAACAGGTGCAGAAGAAAGTTGAGGAAGCGGTTGGTGGGCTGCTGAAAGGGACGACGAAACCAGAAGACTTAAAACAACAGGGCCGAGATCTTCTCAAAGGACTATTGGGGCGCTAAGGGGCCATCAGATGATCGCCATTATACGATTGGAGTGGAACTGGAATTAGGTTTTATCGAGGGGCTCAACAACAAGATTCTGGTTCTTCAACGACGTGCTTATGGCCTGCGAGGTGAGGAGTATCTGCGCTTGAAAATCCTCACGTGCATGCTCCCTGAGATCGGAAAAGACTGAAAACATTCCCACTCGTTTGGGAGAATAGCCCCTAGATTTACACCACTCACTGACATTTTTCAGGCCGCGCGATAATAGCGGACCTCCGCCGAGGGCTACCGCATCAACCAGGCAATACCAAACTGCAACACCACTTGGCGGGTTTCCCTGAGACAATCCGAAAACAGGATCTACTGCCGCCCATTTCCAAGCTCCCGCTGACGTGCCAATTAACTCCAGCCATGTCGTAATAAAAAAGGCCGCGAGATACACCAACGGCGAGCGACCTTTAAAAAGGCAGACCAAAAACGCACAAAACAGCAACGCGCCCCCTGAATCACCCTGTTCTGCAAACCCGCTGATCCCCCAAATTGACCATGCGCCGCATACCACTATCACGGTTGTAGTGATTGCTCTTGCATATTTTATAAACAGCCCGGAACGAGCCAACGCAATGGAGGTTAAATACACCATTCCGTGACCGAGCGGCACATAGGCCGGTACATTCTCAAACCGATAGGTGTATCCACCCATATAGACAGAAGCAACGTACTCGCCAATTGTGGTAAAAGCGACAGCAACGACAACCTGTGTTCTTACTTCTCTTCTTTCACCGAGCAACATCACAATAAGAGATACTAACGCGATACCCCCTAGGGCATATTGTCTTTCTAAACTCCCGGTTACTTCACAAGTCATACAGACCGCTACGCAAACAAAAGTAAATGCCGCAATAACGTAATCCCGTTTCCTATGCGCATAAGCGGCGCTAATTTGTGGGAAATGGCGTAGCATTCTCGATCTCGCTGATTTCAGCCCCTCTTGAGCCTGTTGCTCACACTCGACTGTCGGGTCGTAGAGGAACGTGATAGGGAACGGATGACCGCCACTCTTCGTATTCGGCAAGGGTCCGGCGTGTCAACGAGGCAGGTTTCTGGCAACTCAAGGCTCACGTAGGTTCCAAGATCGCCGCGGTCAGTCTTTTTCTTTTTCTTTCTCCTTCAACACCATCTTGCCCTGAGCCAGGCTGGCAGTGAGGTCATGCTCGGGGACTTTCTTATGCACCAGGTTCTGATGGCAATCGATGCAGGTTGCGCCCTCCGTTTCCATCTTCTTGTGCGCAGCCTTAGCCGACACACCAGGAGGCTTTGTATTCTTGTGACAAGCCCGGCAGGTGGAGCTGTCCCACCCCTTCAGTTTCATGCGCGCCCTGTAGGCCGCCTCCGGGCGTCGCTCGTTGAATTTCTCGATCGTAGAGTAGTCGTTGGTGAACTCATCTACCAGGAACGGCAGTCCATCCACCACATGCGTCCATACCGCCTTGTGGAAGTTGGACAAGCCCTGGGGGACATGGCAATCCTTGCAGCCTGGATCGGCGCCGAGCGCTCCCCAGTGCGAGGATTTTTTCAGCTCCTCATACGGGTAGGTCTCGGAATGGCAACTCACGCAGAACTCAGTTCTGGATATGGCAGCCTCGCCGCCGAATACCACGACGATCGATCCGACAGCAAGAACTGCACCGAGAAGTATGGCACCGCCAGACCAACCCCCTGCCATTACTCCTCCTTGCCTATCTCAGCCGGCTTGGCATCCTTTTGGAACTCCTCATGAAACTTCGGGGTAGGCGGACCATCGAACGTGCCCGCTAGTTTGTAGTGTTCATGCATGGCCTTGTTGTTGCGCACGGATTTTTCGAAGTCGAACTCATACTTCTTGTCCACCTTGGGGGTGAACGGGGTGTAGGGCTTCTTGACGCCCTTCCACGGCGAGCCCTCATAGTTCAAATGGCAGGCGTTGCACTTCTCAATGAACTCAAACTCTTGTCCGGCTTCCGCGAGGGACTCGCGCGGCGTGACCTTTTTCGACTTTTCAAAAGCCTCACCCGCCTTGCGGTGAACCTTGCGATAGTCGGGGCCTGCCCCATGGCAGGATTCGCAGCCTACACCTATCAAAAACTTGTCCGGCTCCGTAATTTCATACCCGCCTTCCACCCCGAACCCAGTCACGTGGCAGCCGATACAATCCTTGTCCTTGGTGTAGTCCTTCTTAGGGTCGAGTTTTGCCTTGAGCATGGCTTTGTTCTTTTCCTTGTCCCTGTTGGCTTTGAGCGAGTCGACAGCTTTGGCGTGGGC
>JBGPVY010000131.1:0-7809 GCA_041491905.1 Nitrospiraceae bacterium
CTTGCCGAAATGACGAATCTCGGCATCTCCGTTCCGCCCGGCTTCACGATTTCCACCGAGGCCTGCGTCGAATATTACAAGAACGGGAAACAGTATCCTCCCGGCATGTGGGACGCCGCGTTGAAATCGCTCAAGCGGGTCGAGCGGTCGATGGGCATGGGGTTCGGCGATCCTGAGCGGCCGTTGCTGGTTTCGGTCCGATCCGGCGCCCGGGCCTCGATGCCGGGCATGATGGACACGGTGCTGAATGTCGGTCTGACGACCAAGACGGTCGAGGGGCTGGCAGCAAAAACACGTAACGATCGGTTTGCCCAGGACAGCTATCGGCGCTTTGTGTCCATGTACGGCAGCATCGTCATGGGCGTGCCGCGCGAACATTTCGAAGCGATCCTCAAGCAGAAGAAGGCCGACGTGGGCGTGACGCACGAGACCCATCTCGATGCGCGGCATCTCCGGGAATTGGTCGCCAGCTTTAAGGCGCTCATCATGGAAGAGACGAAGAAAGAGTTCCCCGATGAGCCGCTCGAACAGCTTCGCTTGGCCGTCAACGCCGTCTTCTCCTCCTGGTTCGGGGCGCGGGCCGTTACCTATCGGCGCCTCTATGGGATTCCCGACTCGTGGGGTACGGCCATCAATGTGGTGGCGATGGTATTCGGCAACATGGGGGAGACAAGCGGCACCGGCGTGGCGTTCACACGCGATCCGGCCTCCGGCGGCAAGAACTTTTTCGGCGAATGTTTGATGAATGCCCAAGGCGAGGATGTCGTGGCCGGCATCAGGACCCCGCTACCGGTCAATGCGCTCGCCAAGAATGTGCCGGAGGCCTACAAGGAACTGGAGCATACCTACAAGAAGCTCGAAAAACATTACCGGGACATGCTCGATTTGGAATTTACGATCCAAGAGGGCAAGCTCTACATGCTGCAAACCAGGGTCGGCAAACGGACTGGTATCGCCGCCGTAAAAATTGCGGTCGACATGGTCAGAGAAGGTCTCATCTCGAAGCAGGAAGCGGTGCAGCGGATTGGGCCGGAGCAATTGGCGCAATATCTCTATCCGATTTTCGATACGAATGAAGAGGCAAAATCCAACCCCCTGGGGAAAGGGCTCCCAGCCGGCCCTGGCGCGGCAGCCGGGAAGATTGCCCTCACTCCCGATCGAGCCGTGACGATGAAAGCGGCTGGTACCCGCGTGGTGTTGGTCAGGCAGGAAACGAGCCCGGACGATATTCATGGAATGAACGCCGCAGCAGGATTCTTGACGGCGCGGGGAGGGATGACATCACACGCAGCAGTGGTCGCCCGGCAAATGGGCAAGGTCTGTGTGGCCGGCTGCGAAGCCGTGGAAGTGCTGGACAGCCAGTCCGTTCGCATCGGAGCCAAAGTGTTCCGCGAGGGGGACTATCTTTCGATCAACGGTTCGACCGGCAATGTGTATGAGGGAGACCTGCCCGTCGTCGAATCTGAAATCATTCAAGTCATCCAAGGCAAGTTGGATGCGAAGAAGTCGGACAAGTACCAGCGCTTCGCGTTGATTCTGTCATGGGCCGACCGCATCCGGAAACTCCGCGTCCGCGCCAATGCAGACGTCCCGGATCAGGCAAACATCGCGCGCGGCTTCGGTGCGGAAGGGATTGGACTTTGTCGGACGGAACATATGTTCTTCGCCGATGATCGCATCCCGATTATGCAGAAGATGATCTTGGCGCGGACAAAAGAGGAGCGAGAAAAGTTTCTCGATCAGCTCCTGCCGCTGCAAAAAAAGGATTTCATCGGGCTCTATCGGGAGATGGCGGGCTATCCGGTCACCATTCGTCTGCTCGATCCGCCGTTGCACGAATTTCTGCCGAAGCGTGAAGACTTGATGGTGGAGATTGCGCAGCTGGAACTGACCGGGCGCGACGGAGCCAGGCTTGAAGAAACGCGCCGGTTGCTGACCCGCGTCGAGGAACTCCACGAGTTCAATCCCATGCTCGGGTTACGCGGCTGCCGACTCGGGATTACGATGCCGGAGATTACCCGTATGCAGGCGCGGGCCATCATGGAGGCCGCGTGCGAGCTGGCCAAGGAAGGGAAGAAGATTGTCCCGGAGATCATGATCCCGCTGGTGGGAATGGTCTCGGAAATGAAGGCGCAGAAAGATTTGATTCGCGAGGCGGCGCAGGAGACGATGAAGCGGTACAATGTAAAGCTCTCCTATCTCGTGGGCACGATGATCGAACTGCCGCGTGCCGCCGTGACGGCTGATCGCATTGCGACAGAGGCGGAGTTCTTTTCATTCGGGACGAACGACCTTACTCAAACCACGTTTGGTTTCTCCCGCGACGATGCCGCGAAGTTCATCGATTTTTATCGAACAGCCAACATTCTGGAATCCGATCCCTTCGCGGTGCTCGATCGAGAAGGGGTGGGGGCCTTAATGAAGCAGGCCATCGCCGGCGGCCGGAAGACCCGTCCTGGGATTAAGCTCGGCATCTGCGGTGAGCACGGCGGCGATCCCAGTTCCGTTATGTTCTGTCATGAACTCGGATTGGACTACGTGAGCTGCTCGCCCTATCGTGTCCCCATTGCGCGGCTTGCGGCGGCCCATGGGGCCTTGGCCGAAGCCGGATCAAGCAGTTCCCTTCCCAAGCGCAAGGTGTCAGGGTTTCGTGCGAAGGCGAAGAAGACGACGATGACGACCACGAAGACGAAGTCGGCTCCGCGGCCTCGCAGCCGATCGCGCGTCGCGCGCAAGAAACGGTGACTGCCACCACACCGCACCGACACTTCATGACCCTGGCGCTCCGTCTCGCGGCGAAGGGCCGGGGCAAGACCAGCCCAAATCCCATGGTCGGCGCTCTCGTGGTCAAGAACGGCCGCATCGTGGGCCGCGGGTATCATCACGGTCCAGGGCAACCTCACGCAGAAATTCTTGCGCTCAAGCAAGCGGGGCCACGTGCCCGTGGCGCGATTCTCTACGTCACGCTCGAACCCTGTTGCCACCTCCTCAAACGAACCCCACCTTGCGTACCGGCAGTGGTTCAGTCTGGCCTGCGACAGGTGGTGGTGGCGATGGCTGATCCCAATATTGTGGTCAAAGGACGAGGGATTGCTGCCTTGCGCCGGGGCGGGATCACGGTGACGACGGGTATTGCACAAGAGGAAGCTACGCAGTTGAATCGCGCCTATCTCCATTGGGTGAGGACCGGCCGTCCCTACGTGATCCTGAAAGCCGGGATGACGTTGGATGGAAAGGTGGCCACGGCAAAGGGGGAGTCTCGATGGATTACGGGTCCGCGCGCGCGACAAGACGCGCATCGACTCCGGAGTCAGGTGGATGCCGTGGTCGTCGGGGTCGGCACCGTGCTCAAGGATAATCCCACGCTGACGGCTCGACTGTCCGATCGCCCACTCAAGCTGGTACCGCGGCAACCGTTGCGTGTCGTGCTCGATAGCAAACTCAGGACACCGCCGACGGCGACGGTCTGCGCCAAGCAGGACCAAGCGAAGACGTTGATCGTGACCACGAGTCGTGCATCCCGGTCATGCCGCCATCCATTTGAACGGGCAGGGGTGGAGGTCGTGTCCCTCTCGACGAAGAACGGGCGTGTCTCGTTTCCAGCCCTGTTGACGATGCTGGGCAAGCGCGGGATCACTTCCGTGCTCATCGAGGGAGGCAGCACCGTCAATGCCGCAGCGTTACGCGCAAAACTGGTCAATCACGTCGTGCTCTATCTCGCTCCTACTCTTATGGGAGGGCAGGATGCCAAGGCTGTGATCGGCGACCGTAGCCCGAATCGCTTGGCCCAGGCACTGACTTTGCGCCACGTCACGGTTCGCCGCATCGGGAATGATTTGGTCGTGGAAGGAGATCTGTGACGCGCAGGTTTCTCTCAGGCGTCCTTGTCGTGATTCTTGCGGGATGTGCCGATTGTGGAATGAATGTGGCCGCAGTAGTCCCCTCTGCTGAGATGAAGACGCAGGTCTTCCGCTACCTGGACAGTACGGATACCGACGATGCAGCCCGTACTCTTCAGGCAATGCTGTCTGATCCAAATGCCACGATCGACCAGGCGATACGGATCATTCAAACCGAGCGATACTATCCCCCGCAGCCGACCGGAACCATTCCCGACGAGCGAGTCGATGTGCAGGGGCGTGCCTACCACCTGGCACTCTCCGTCCCCCTGACCTATCAGTCGGCGAAGGGCTATGGACTGGTCGTGTGCCTGCATGGCGCGGGATTTACCGGTGAGGCCTATCTGGAACGCTGGCAGGTTCGATTGGGGGAGGACTATGTCTTGGCCTGTCCGACTGCTCCGATGGGGGCCTGGTTTACGAGAGGCGCGGAGGAGCTGGTGCTGGCGACGATTCGTTCCGTGCAACGGCGCTACCACGTCGATCCTGACCGGATCTTTCTCACCGGCATGTCCAACGGCGGGATCGGCGCCTGGGTGATCGGCATGCACGATGCGCCCCTGTTCGCCGGAATTGCACCCATGGCCAGTGGGCTCGACGACGTTCTGCTGCCGTTCCTGGCCAACCTGCGCTCCACGCCGATCTATATCATTCACGGAGCCAAGGATCAGGTGATGCCGGTGGAATTCAGCCGCACGATTACGAAAGAATTGACCAGGCTGGGCTATCCCTTTGTCTATCGCGAACACCAAGGGGAGCATCCCATGGCGGGCGGGCACTACTTCCCCAGGGAGGAATTGCCTGAGTTGGTGACCTGGCTTAACGCCCAACGGCGCAATCCCTTGCCGACGACCGTGACGGTGGTGCGTGACGCGAGTCACTTTCAACCGTTTGGCTGGGTGCGCATCGACGCGACCGATGCCATTGCCGCGTTCTCCGAAGATCTGGTCAGCAAGCGAGACGACCTGATCAAGGGGCGAGAATATGCGAGATTGGACGCCTCCATCGTGGCGCAGAATCGCATTGAAGTCCAGGCCGAGCGAGTCCAACGCTATAGCCTCTTCCTGAACGAACAGCTCATCGATTCTTCCAAACCGCTCGTCGTGCTCACCAATGGGCAGGTGTCCTTCGAAGGTCCCGTGACGCCGTCGCTTGAGACCTTGCTGCGGCAGGCGCGCCTGCGACAAGATTCCCGCCAACTCTTTCCGATCCATCTCGCCATCCAGGTTCGAAAGCAGCCGTCATGATCTCCGGGTGGTTGTGTTCGCGAAGAAGCGGCGCTCTGTCTTTGCTCGTCGTGGTCGGGCTGAGTACGACCATCCACTCAAGCCAGGCCCAATCGGAGACCTGCTCATTGCCATCCCAGCATGCCGGGGTGACCTTTCCTGTGGAACAGGTTGAAGCACACTGGGCCTGCCGGCTGCAAGCGATTGTCGGCAACTACACTACAGCCGGAAAGGTCGGCCCAATCCGAACCGGTTTGCCAGAATCGCTGTATCGCAACCTGCTGGATCGTCCGCCTCTGGCAGCGGCCTTGATCAATCGCCTGGACCTTGGTTTGTATAAATCCGAGGCGAGAGGCCCAGGCCGCTTCTGGAGCCACGATGGCGAGGGGACCGAGGGGATCGTGCAACTCGTCTACCAGGACCGCACCTCTCGGATTTACTATCTCGAAGGATCGCACGACAGCCGATTGCTTCCGCACATGACTGGGAAGGCGGTCGTATTTCTGAGGATGAATTCGGTGAAAGAGGCCAACGGGATGGAAGCGATGGACAGTACCATGGTCTCCTACACGAAGTTGGACAATCGCATCCTCTCAGGATTGGTCTCCTTGCTGCGCCCGCTTATCGGGGGGACCGTGACACGGAAGTTGGGCAAAGGGGTAGAAACTGTCAATCGATTGAGTCACCTCATGCGGCAACATCCCGACCGTGTCCTGTTTGAAGCCATGGACCCGCCTGCCTTACCGGATGATGACGTGGCCTTCTTGAAACATGCGCTGGAGAATCTCCCGCATCCCAGCAGCGCGACCTCACCCAGGACAACTTCACCATGACGACGTCGCGCAGCTTCACGTTGCTCTGCACCGTCGGCGTGTTCTGCTTTATCAGCTACAACATGGTCCGGATGCCGGTGTTGGCGCTGTTCGCAGAATCCCTGGGGGCCAGTCCCGAACGGATCGGGCTTATTGTGTCGGTTTCCACCCTTACCGGGGTGTTTCTCAAACTGCCGTCCGGCGCGCTGTCCGACATCTACGGTCGGCGGTTCCTCTTACGGATCGGCGTGGTGGCGTTCGGGCTCCCGCCATTTTTGTACCCCTGGGTGACAGATCTCGATGTACTGACCGCCTTGCGCTTCTTCCATGGGCTGGCCACCGCCATTTTCGCACCGAGTGCGCTGGCGACCGTGGCCGATCTCTATCGAGAACGGCGAGGCGCTGCGCTCGGCACCTACACGGCTTCAACGCAATCCGGTGCGTTGCTCGGCCCGTTCATCGGCGGCTATCTGATCTATGCGTCGGGATTTCCCACTGCCTTTGTGACGGCCGGCATATTCGGCTGCATCGCCATTGCCATCTTCTATAGCCTGCACCTCACACCGCCTCCCCCGCGCATTCAGGAGAAGGGGATGGCCCAGCTGATGGCGGAGATGTGGAAGGGCTTCAGGGTGGTCGCCAAGAATCGCAAGGTCCTCATTACCAGCTCGACCGACGCAGCCAAGATGATTGCGAACGGGGCCTTGCTGGCCTTCCTCCCGCTCTATGGTGTCTCGGCGGGATTGAATCCTGGAGAAGTCGGGCTGCTGTTTACGGTCCAGGCTCTCACGTCGCTCGTCTCCAAGCCGATTATGGGCCGGGTGTCTGATAGCGTAGGGCGTCAGCCGCTCATCGTCATCGGTCTTGTAATCTGCGCGGCGACCTTCATCTGTATCCCTCAGGTGTCTATGTTCTGGCTGTTATTGCCGCTCTCGGCGGGCTTCGGATTTGGCGAAGCCGTCGTTTCCTCCTCGTCGTCCGCGCTGGTCGCGGACAGTTCCGAGTTCAAGACGCTCGGGGCGGGAATGGGTATGCAAGGGACGATCGGAGACATCGGCCATGCCGCCGGGCCGCTGCTGGCGGGGATCCTGATCGCGCGCCTGAACTATGCCAACGCCTTCGCCATCATCGCAGGCCTACAACTCGTCGCGGCGGCGGTGTTCTGGATGACGATGAGACGGGCGTAGCCTTGCCCGCATTATTCATGAGCGTTTCTGCTGCAATCGCGGATTCGCTGCTGCGACAAGCCTTCGGCTGGCAGGCTCGCCCCTCGCTCCCTCGACGTACTGCTCAAGTACGCCTCGGGGCTTCGCGGCTCCGCATGCCAGTCTCGCAATGCGACTGCGCAATTTCGCCACGAACCGTCATGAATAATGTGGGCTGGTCCTATATAATGGGCCGGTGATGAACACAACAGCGACAGAGAATATCGTCATTGGCATACTGGCCGGCATCGGAGTGATTGTGCTGCTCGTGATGTTTGTCTATGTGGTTCGGCAAATGTTCAGTCAGAAAGGGGAATAGGCTCTGTGTTTGAGCTTCTCCAGGATATTCAAAATGGCCTCCGGGAAGGCCGCAGCGAGCGGCTAGCCGAGGCGTACTGTCTCTAAGTACGTCGAGGCTGGGCGAGAAGCGAGAACGAAGCCCGTGGCAAGGCGCGTCTTGGCGCGCAGGGGTTGGGCGGGTGAGAAGGGAGCCTTTTTAATATCCTGCTATGTTTACGGGCATCGTCGAAGAACTAGGCGCCGTCATCTCGATCGACAAGACCCTCGCCGGAACGAGGATGGCGATTCTGGCCTCGGCGGTGATGGGCGACCTCAAAATCGGGGACAGCATCAGCGTCAACGGCACCTGTTTGACCGTGGTGAACAA
>JBGPVY010000276.1:0-3640 GCA_041491905.1 Nitrospiraceae bacterium
ACTCCAATATTGTCATCCGATGAAACAGTATTGGGCACCTTCGCGATCTACTCGCGCGAACCTGGTAGCCCTACCGCGCAACATCAACACCTCATCGGACAGATCACTCACCTGGCGACTGTGGCCATTGAGCAAAAGTATGCGGAAGAAAAGCTCAGGCAAAGTGAAAAAGAGCTGCGGCAACTCATCGATGCCGTCCCTCAACATATCTTCGTCTTGGGGCCGGATGGGAGTTGTCTCTATACGAATCAGGTCGCACGCGAATATCACGGTCTTTCCCCCAAAGATCCTCAGGAAGACCATCTGGCGATGTTCGTCCATCCGGACGATCGGGACATGGTGTTAAGTGAGCGGCAACGCTTGATATCGAACGGCGCCCCCTACGAGCTGGAAGCGCGGCTGCTCGGTAAGGACGGGCAGTATCGCTGGTTTCTCATCCGTGTCAGCCCGTCGCGGGATGAACAGGGACACATCATCCGGTGGTATGGGACACGGACGGAGATCGAAGACCGTAAGCGCGCGGAGGAGAAGCTCCGTCAAGACGAAAGGGAGCTGCGGCGCATCACCGACGCCATAGATCAACGCATTGCCGTCCACGGACCCGATGGAAAAATTCTATATGTGAATCGAGCAATGCGCGAATATAGCGGTCTGGGCGTAGAGGACGTCATGGCGGATGACTTTCGCGCGCGACTCGTTCATCCCGATGATTTGGAGAGATCACGGGGCGAGCGCCAGCACGGGCTTGAACGCGGAACCCCGTTTGAATTGGAGCTACGAGCTCGCCGCAAGGACGGGCAGTACCGGTGGTTTCTGATCCGCTATAACCCGTTGCGGGACGAAGAGGGGCGGATCATTCGCTGGTATTCGACGGGAACCGACATTGACGATCGCAAACGGGACGAAGAGAGGATTCAAAAAGAAAACTTGGCGTTGCGCGAAGAGATCGATCACTCTTCGATGTTTGAAGAAATCGTCGGTTCGTCGGACGTAATCCGCAAAGTATTGACGCAAGTCACCAAAGTGGCGCCGTCGGATTCCACGGTGCTCGTTCTGGGTGAGACCGGGACGGGCAAGGAACTCATCGCTCGGGCCATTCACAAGCGCTCGAAGCGGGCGTCCCGGCTGCTTATTCGCGTCAATTGCGCGGCGATCCCTGCTTCGCTCATTGCCTCCGAGTTGTTCGGACACGAGAAAGGCGCGTTCACCGGTGCACTGCAACGGCGTCTGGGACGGTTTGAGCTGGCCGATGGCGGGACGATCTTCCTTGACGAGATCGGGGACCTGCCAGCCGAGACCCAAATCGCTCTATTGAGAGTGCTCCAAGAGAGGGAAATTGAACGAGTCGGCGGCAGCCAATCGATTTCCGTGGACGTGCGCGTGCTGGCCGCCACGAACCGCGACCTGAAGGCGGCCATGGCGGCAGGCACATTTCGCCAGGATCTCTTCTACAGGCTGAATGTCTTCCCAATCCAGATACCCTCGCTGCGCGAACGGGTGGACGATATTCCTTTACTCGTTACATACCTGATTGAGCGCTATGCGAAGAAGGCCGGGAAAAAGATCAGGAACATACAGAAAGAGACCCTGAAGCTGTTTCAGGCCTACGACTGGCCCGGCAACATTCGCGAGCTGCAGAATGTCATCGAGCGGGCTGTCGTGCTGTGCGATAGCGAAACATTTTCCGTCGACGAGACCTGGCTGAAACCGGAAGGGCACAGGCTGTCGGGGTCGGTGGTTCCCTTAGGCGCCACGCTTGCCGAGCATGAAAAGGAAATAATTGAAGCCGCGTTGGCGGATTGCGGGGGCCAGGTCAGTGGCCCTACTGGTGCCGCTGCCAAGCTCGGACTCCCGAGGCAGACGCTTGAGTCAAAAATCACGGCCCTGGGAATTAACAAGAATCGGTTCAAAACTCGACAAGCCGACTACGCACGATAAAGAGACCGAAAGCTGTTTGCGCGCCAACCGTAAGAGCCAGTCTCTCGCGAATCGTTCCTTCTGGATTAGACTGTTTTTCTGACTTCGCCCCCTCTCGCCGCCTTCCACGCAATCGGATCGGGGAATTGAAACTTCACCGGATACTTCTGCCACTTTTGCCGATCATTCAGCAAATGCTGAAAGTTCGGCAGCCGCTTCCACGCTAAGCGCAAGTATATCAAAGGCTTACAACTGGTCTCTTCATTGCACTATTTGTTGTCATCGAGGTCGCAGGAGTCGCAAATGACGATACGGATTGAAAGAGAAACCCACAGACTAAAGACGATGATTCGCCTGAGCGGTCGGCTGCAATCGAAGCACCTGGATGAATTGAAGACGCAACTAGACGGCGCTCAGTGGCGGATTGCGCTGGACCTCAACGGAGTGACGCTCGTGGACGTCGAGATCATTCGATTTCTGAACGCCTGCGAGAAAGGCGGTGTCGAGCTCCTCCATTGCTGGCCGTACATACAGGAGTGGATGACCCGTGAAAAAGGCAGGGAAGGATAAGTCGGTGCAGTTCTGATAGCCAAATCGACACACGCACAAAAGGGAGGGGATTCCAATGCCATCTATTACTCTTCAAAAAGGAGATCACACCATGAAGCATGTCATTTTCATTATTCTTGGTGCCGTGACTGTTATGTGCCTGGCACTGGCAACTGGCTACCTCCAGCCTTAGCCTTTGAGGTAGCCAGTAAAGGCTAAGGCAGAATGCTGCGGCTTTGGCGGATGCCCAGACCATACGACAGATTCCTTTGCCTTGGCCCGTCAGCAAGAAGCCCAAAGGGAACACGACAGGCAGGAGCGTGAGCGCAACAGACCCCAATCCTTCGCTCCTCGTAGCAGGAAGAAAAGTGGAAAAGGTGCGAAATGTCAGAAGCAAGATCCCGTCAAGGAAGGAGGCATGCGATGAGGTGCGCACGCTGTGGTGGATTGATGGTGCGTGAGAAGTTTGAAGATCATGGAGGACTCGGGTCGAGTGACAATGAGTATGCCGGATGGCGTTGCATCAACTGTGGGGCGATTGTCGATCCACTGATTGCGGCACATCGGCGCCTTACGTCGCAGGCAACAGCATCTAACCCGGCATTGACAACCGTGTAAGGACGCTTCCTTCATGCACACTTATATTGGTGGCGCCGCGACTCAACACGGCGTCTCCCGCTGAGGTAGACAGGCCCCTCCCTACACCCCGGAGGGACCTGTCTCCTCAGTGAGCAACAGAAGCGGATGATAAGAATGAAGGCGCGAGACTGTCGGAAGTGATGAGGCTGGCAGCATGGACCAGAGCTTAGCACGGTCCCAAAACAGGAGGGTTGGCCATGATTAAGCAAATGACACGAGCAGGTTCTATAGTGCTCCTTCTTGTTGCCGCACTGTACCCCGGCGCAGCCGTTGCACATGAAGGAGCTGATTTGGAAGTAGACCCTTGCGTGCGCTGGGTAGGTGAGAGCGCGGTGCATTTCAACGCCTACCAGCCGCAATACGAGCTGAAAGCTCAATACTGCACGGAAATTCCCAAGACAGGCGAGACCTTCCTGGTCGTGGACCTCGTGGACCCGACACTGCGTAACGTACCGGTAGGTCTTCGGATAGTGAAGGGAATCGACGGGGCAGAAGCTCAGGCAGTGGCAGACTGGCGTCCGAGCCACCACCCGGC
>JBGPVY010000023.1:0-20238 GCA_041491905.1 Nitrospiraceae bacterium
CGGGCGAAGAACCGGCGATCCTCCGCCCCAATGTCGGTCCGCGATTTCTGATCGTCACGCCCGGTGTGCGTCCCGCCGGCAAAGATGTCGATGATCATGCCAGGGCGACCACGCCGACCCAGGCGATTTCGGCGGGGGCTGACTATTTGGTGATCGGCCGACCTGTCAGAGATGCTTCGGATCCCGCCGCCGCTGCCGCTGCAATTCTCACGGAAATGCAGGCGGCTTTTGATGCCAGGGGGTGAAAAGGGTCAGCCGTCATTGGTCAACAGTCAATTGTTAATACTTGAAGAGGCTATTCTCTCCCATTGACGGATGACCCATGACCAATGACTACTCCACCGGTTGCGGCAGCGTTCTCCACTTTGTTAAGATCGCTGCTCTCGCACAGCCTATCTCCTGTATTTCTCCCCTTGGATGGTGGGTGTAGCTCAGCTGGTTAGAGCGCCGGATTGTGGATCCGGAGGTCGCGGGTTCGAAACCCGTCACTCACCCCATTTTCTTTAATTGCGTAAGTTGATGATCAAAGGTCTGGTCTCCCAATAAAGCCTTTGGCTTCATCGCTTTCTGCAGGCGAACCACTTTTATATCCCTTCTAAGTTTTCCATTGCTTCCCGCCGTTCAACCCTTCTACTGGCACAATTTCAGCACAGCACGGTGGGTGAACCCCTCGGTTGACGTAGCGGATCGGCGTCCCTCACCAGATCCGCGAGCTGTGCGACCCGAAGGAATGGGCGGGGGTGAGGCTTTCATAAGTCTGACGCTCATTCTGTCGGCTGTGCGGATCGTCGAGGCTTTGCACATGTTCGAGCGAATCCCCTTAGATCAACTACTTCTCCCCTCAGAAGCCGAGTGCCTGCCATCGTCTTCGTCAACCAGTTGAATCTGTTCGAATAACGTTGGGATATTCCTGAGAAACAACTATATTTAGTCTGCAGAGGTATAGGAAAGTCCGAAGGGACGGGGCGGTGTGACTGTGAAAGGATGGAATGTTGAGCTTTACGGATCATTGGACAGGCTATGTGGCATTGGCTGTTTTTTTGGCCGCCTATGTGTTGGTTATTGTCGAAGAAAGTCTTCATCTGCGGAAATCAAAACCCGTCATGGTCGCGGCAGGCGCGATCTGGATCCTGACGGCCATCGCTTATGCCTCTCAACACCAATCCCATGTCGTCGCCGAAATTCTGCGCCATAACCTGCTCGAATATGCCGAACTGCTGCTTTTTCTGCTTTCCGCCATGACGTTCATCAATACGATGAGTGAACGCCACATCTTTGAGGCCTTGCGGACGCGCCTGGTTTCATGGGGATTGTCCCTCCGTGCTGTGTTCTGGCTGACCGGCATGCTGGCGTTCTTCATATCCCCTGTCGCGGATAACTTGACGACGGCGCTGGTGATGGGAGCCGTGGTCATGGCCATGGGGGCCGGGAACGGACGGTTCATCGCCGCTGCCTGCATCAATGTGGTGGTTGCTGCGAACGCAGGCGGTACGTTTAGCCCCTTTGGCGATATCACAACCCTCATGGTTTGGCAAAAAGGTGTCGTGCATTTCGGCGATTTTTTCGCGCTGTTCGTTCCCTCTCTCATCAACTGGCTTGTTCCGGCGGCACTGATCTCCATAACGATTCCATACGAGAAGCCGTCAGCCAGAACAGAACACGTGCAGG
The DNA here is from genome assembly GCA_041491905.1 of Nitrospiraceae bacterium. Classification (GTDB taxonomy): domain Bacteria; phylum Nitrospirota; class Nitrospiria; order Nitrospirales; family Nitrospiraceae; genus Palsa-1315. The sequence continues at coordinate 1,669 of JBGPVY010000023.1, forward strand.
TCAAGTATGGCGGCTATTTCATCGTGATCCTGTTTTTCCTCACCATAACCGGAACCGTTCTCATGCATCATCTTCTTGAGATACCCCCGTTTCTCGGGATGATGACTGGACTGGGTGTCCTCAAATCCGTTGGTTATTTTATCCGGCGCAAGGAGCTGGACGAGTGGATGGACCCTCCCGCGCTTGATGGCGAGCACGCCGTACGCCTCAGCGCATTATTCAAGCCGGCAGTAAGGCCGTTCGATGTGTTCATCAGCATGAAGCGTGTGGAATGGGATACGCTGATGTTCTTTTACGGCATTATGCTATGCGTCGGCGGGCTTGGCGCACTGGGGTATCTGGCCACGCTCTCTGATGTTCTCTATGGGGATTTGGGAGCAACACGAGCGAATATCCTTATCGGGGTTCTTTCAGCGGTCATCGACAACATTCCTGTCATGTTCGCTGTGTTGAGCATGAACCCTGATATGAGCCTCGGCCAATGGCTGTTGGTGACGTTGACAGCCGGTGTCGGTGGATCGCTGTTGTCCATCGGATCGGCAGCGGGCGTGGCCCTCATGGGACAGGCACGAGGGATCTATACGTTCTCTGCCCACCTGAAATGGATATGGGCTATTGCGTTGGGCTATGCCGCAAGTATCGCTGTTCATATCGTGATGAACGGCGCTCTCTTTAGTCCATAGAGAGAGGAGTTGGTGTGAAATACTGGTACAAATAAAATCAGTGCAGCGTCTAATCCGCCGAAGTAGCCAGCTGGAACATTCATACAAAGCCCGGGGCAAGCAGGAAAGACATTCTGTTCAAAAAATCCCGACTTCCAGACATTCCCGTTCCGCGGTTGCCCATTCTTTTTCAGTCTGACAGACAGCCATTCCATCACGCCATTTTTGAATGATGTGACTCCGTAATGCCCAGCTGCTCAGCGGCGGCGATGGTAAGGAACGCAGAAGAGGTCGGAGCAGTGGGCCACCTTGAGGTCGGCGTTGGTGGCGTCGAAGTAGCTGATGAGGCCCAGGCCGTCGGCCCCAATGGTCACTGAGCTGTACTGGCCGACATCGCCTGCGCCGTCCAGGGTGGTGAGCGTGAATCCCGGACGCTCAAGGGCGGTATCGTCCGCTCCGACACTGAGGGTCAGCCCGAAGGCTAAGAGAAGCCCGACCCCCAAAGCGAGAAAAGTCTTTCTGGACATCCGTATCGTCCCAGGGTGGGGCCAAGGCCAATGATGATTGATTGTAATTCGACGAAATCGCCCTTCACTTCAACTCCTTTCCTTGAGAAGCCTAATTGCTTCTCAGAATAAAGGTGGGCTAGGAAGTCTCAAATCTCCGTTTACCGTCAAGAAGGGCATCAGAAACTACAAAAGCCCTCTTTCGGTGGTTCCGCTGCGGGCTGACCAAGTACGCCAACGGGCCCTAGCCCCAGCCGGGCCTCCCGTGAGAACCCCGCGCAATCGCCATGGTGAGGGCCAGAGTATAGGCGAATCAAAGCACATTTTCCAGCGGGTCCCGATAACCCCCGCGATCTCCGGCCAGCCCGAGGCGCAAAGGTATCCTGCGTCGCCTTGCTTCGTCTGCTTCTCGGGGCAGTAGTAGTTAGCGATCTCGACGGGTTTCATCCGAACAACGAAGGGCAGCGAGAAATTGCCCAGCTTTTTCTGCGAGTCATTGTACCCAAGCTCGGAGTCAGGCAAGCTTCGCTTGGCAGTGGCCAATAGCACGTTTGTACAGGCCGGTAGTGCTTGGAAATCCTGACCGTGAATTGAATCCCACACAATGAGATGGTCACGAAGGAGGAGCTGAATTCTAGAATAGTTCTGAGAACAGTTAATTGTGAAAATGGATTTGAGTGGGGGGAAACCGTCTCGTTTTTCGCGCTCTGTGCAGACTATCTTTCGAATGGTTTTTGGACAGAAGAAAAATGGCGGGATTCGTTGCTCAGCCCCCCCGGCGTGCACTGTCTCCTCCCTTATGAGCAATCACAGTGACCACCTACTACCAAGATTGCTGCACGTGCCACTGGGGGTATGCCCGTCTGACTAAGGTCGACGCTTCGCTCTCGTTGGGTCATGCCCTACCTCAAGCTGGGTGTGGTAATCGTGCTGACCTGAGAAGCACAGCCTGATGTTATAGATTCCCCTGCCATTCGACTTAAGCTCCACCTCCCCAGTTCGGTTCAAGCGAACGAGTTCAAGGAGTGTCTCGTGCCAGGTAAATTCCGGGCAGCTATACATCAACTCCTCAAGCTCACATTCAGGAGAGCATCGAAGTTGTTCGAGGATCCGATCTGTAATGGCCTTGTGTCGTGACATCAGGATGCCTCCTTTGGCGGCACCAACCGTCCGAGAGCTGACCATGCTCAGACCATTTCTGAGCTTCAGATTGCCGATTTCCTGAGACGGGCTGACCCGCTCACCATGGTGAGCTGCCCGGCACAGAGAACACGGCGAGTCTCTGCCCTTCCAGTCCGGTGCCGTTGAGAACCATAATCACTTCCCCAGCCTCCTCCGCCGAGCCCATCTCGACAAACCCATAGCCGAATGATTGACCGGTGATCTTGCTCCTAATCACGCTTGCCGACTTGACCGTGCCATGCGGCGCACAGAGCAGGCGCAACCGCGTGTCGGTTGCGGAACTTGGCAGGCCCCCCACATAAATCCTTGGACTCATGGGTGCCTCGTGAAGCGCGTTGCAGATCAATTCAGGCGTTGGAGCGGCGGAGACTGGAGAATCGGTCGCGCGAGGAAGGACTAGGAAGCGCGAGGGATGGGACAGTCAGCGGGGCAGGAACGTCCTGGCCGCATGCTAGGCGCAACGAAGCGGCTTCGTCAAGCGGTATTCTCTGGACTGACCCCCCTAGATTGAGACACGGCGAATTGGCACACTTGGCACAAGGAGGGGTGGCAGGTGGCTAAGAAACGTGTGGGAAAGTTTCCAAAGGCCTTTCGGCAGATGGCCGTAGACCGACTGACGCAGTGCGACAACATCGTGGCACTCGCGAAGGAACTCGGCATCAACGGGCTGAGATGAAGGTCACTGTGAAAGTTCCTTCTTTTACACCGTGCGGGAGCCCGATGGCAGAGATCAATTCAAGGCAAGTTAGATCCGGGCCGACCGAGAGAAAAGTTCGATAATCGGCCACGCACTCACCTCATACCCCTGGCCAACCAATCTTTACAGTTGTTACGTTGATTTGTTGACGTCACGGTGCGTTCACGCCACCTTGAAAAAGTCTTGCTTTCGAATAGGGAGTGGCTTATGGACTTGTGGGAGGCGCGAGCCAAGACAGCGATCGCCGACGATTTTGATCAGAGATTACTCAGGTCGCACGGGTGGCTGGAGCGGAGCGGATGGATCTACTGTATTCGGAAGGGGGCGGGGCGTTCCATTCTGGCGTTCGAGTTTTTCTAAGACATCTTGCTTGAGCTTCGTCGGTTCCTCAATCCGATTTTGGCGCTGCAGTGTCCCCAATTCCGCTGATTTTCGGGCATTCAACTCCACCATGTCCACCTCATCCCTGACTAGGGTTGGGGTCAGGAATACGAGCAGGTTAAGCTTCTCGGTTGCTCGGCTTTGGAATTTGAACAGCCAACCCAAGAACGGGATATCGCCCAAGAGCGGAACCTTTCGCTCGCTGATGATGACGTTATCCCGCACGAGCCCGCCGATGACGATCGTCTGTTGATCCTTTGCGATGGTGGTCGTCTCCATCGACCGTTTGGTGGTGGTGGGTCCGACCGGGATACTGGCCGTTCCGCTCCCGATCGTTTGTGCGACATTCTCCGCGATCGCGGTAATCTCCTGCTTGATTTCTAGTCGAACCAGGTCGTTCTCCAAGACCTGCGGGGTGATTTCCAGTGTGACGCCGACATCTTTTCGCTCGATCGTGACGAGAGTCCCACCCGTGATTCCCTGGGCCTGACCCGTGGGGAACGGACGATTTTCACCCACAACGATCTTGGCCTTTTGGTTATCTGCGGCGAGTACTTGGGGGGTCGACAGAACATTCGTGTCCGTGAGGCTCAGCAACAGCTGCAAGAACGCACGCACGTTGACCGTATTGAGAGCCGAGACCGCTCCTCCAGTTGCAGCGCCCCCAATAATGGCCTGCGCGATGGTTGACAAATTTTCTGGCGCGGTATTGAGTGAAGCAATGCCTTGCAGTGCACCGCTCTTGCCCGCAGCTATGACTTGAAGAGGGTCGCTCCCGATCTGTCTGAGCCGATCGACCTGCACCTCCAAGATGACGGCTTCGACAAAGACCTGATTCCGACGCGTATCCAAGTCTCGAATGACGGACTGCAACTTGGTGTAGGCGCTTTTTGTCGAACTGATGATGACTGAGTTCGTGGCCTTGTCCGCAAAGACCTGGACAGGGGCTTCGAATTCGCTCAAGGGCCTAAATAGTGGTCGTGTGCCCGGTGCCGTCTGTGCCACGGTCTGAGATCGGGCGACGAGATTGGTCAGGATGGCGGCAAGGTCGGTCGCATTGGCGTTTTTGAGTTTATAGACGAATACCCCTCGTTCAGGAGGAAGGTCCCCCATCGCCACGATTTGATGAACATTCCCTTTCGTGACGACAGCCAGACGACTGACTTCGAGCGCCGCCACGAACATGCTGTACGCTTGGTCGTGCGTGACCTTGGTAGGGGAATACACGCTGATTTTCCCCCCGGCCTTCTTGACGACATCGTCCAAGACGAAGTTCTTACCGGTCAACTCGCTGATGAAGCGAACAAAAACAGAGAGTTCGACATCATTGAAGTCGAGGGAGACGCGTCCGGAGGAACTTGCTCCAGATTCAGCCCGCGGGGTGAGGGGAAGCAGAAATCCGCTCAGCACTGCCAGCAGACAGACGAGAGAGGCCTGCCTGATCCACCTCAAATGTCCGAAAGAGAAAAAGTCCATGATTCCTAAGGAATGTACGCGGAGAGACCGATTATCCCACGGGCCACGTCGAGCATGGAAATGGGAATAGCGAACGGTACCATAGGCTCGTCATCGACACAACCACACAGTGTTATGTTGCATGAGAGCTGCTACTGCAACCACCGATTAGCGCCAGATTTCCGCGATCAGCCGGATGGACTTGCCGCTTGGTGGCTCGACATCCTCTGCAGGGATGCCCCTGCCTACTCAACCCTGGCTCGTGCTTCGCAGGCTCCCGCAGAAAGGACCAGCCCATTACTTGGAGTCTCCCCGTAGTGCTCCGAGGGAAGGCCCTCTCGACGGCGACTCTTGACGGGCTTGTTCATTTTTGAAAAAGGATTGGGGAAAGGAGGGGCGGGGCTTGTCTAACACCTTAATAATCAAGGGTGTTCAAATCCATTGTGAAGACCATAATGGCACTAGGATTGCACTCCTCGGTCCAGTTTGCCTTCCCTCAAAATCGTGAGAGCCCGAAAGTAAGCGAAATCTGGTGCAAAGTGGCCAGGGGAGCTGCGTCGCATATTTCGATGATCTGCTAAGGTTGTAACGTGCGGACCGACAAGAAACACCCTCAAAAAGCTGACCAAAAGACTCCCTCCCGGGGGCACAAACGGGGTGTTGTCGGCTACAGCAAGAAAAGCGCGCTTCTCGAGGAAGCCATCACCCACATGAACACCGGCAAGTACGGCCGGTCGTCCGCTGCATTGAAAGATCTGCTCTCACTTGATCCTCACAACACGGAAGCTCGACGGCTCTTTGCCACACTGCATCTACGACTAGGCAGTCTTGCCACGGCTCGGCAAGCATTTGAGTCCCTCGCCAATGAAGCAATCGGGCGACAAGACTTCTGGCTGGCCGAATCCTTGTTGCGCGAATACTTGGCTGCCGGACCTCGTTGCGTCCCGTTCCTCGAACTCTTGGCCCATGTATACGAGGAAAAGGGGGATGCCATGGCCGCGGTGGCCGAATTGGGCAAGGCAATTGACATTCTCATCGAGAGCCCAGACTCCGAAAATTCCAAGAAACCTTCTCAGCTCTATGCCAAAGTGAGAGAACTTGCGCCGGCCAGCACTGTGGCCTTTCAGTTTGCCTCTCTCTTCGACATACAAACAGGTGAGCTTCTTGTGCCTCATCCGCCGGCTCCTGCCTTAGGGACGTCATTAAAAATCGATACCTCGCAGCCCCAGGACAAAATCCTCCCCACCACTGAAGAATCTAGGGCTTCTAATGTGATGCCTTGGGAACAGTTTGATGGGGCTCCCCCGAGTCACGAAACTCCGCCACCCACTTCGTCGAATCCCGTCATCGAATCGCTTGATGTTCCCAACGTCTTGATAGACCCGGCACCGGTCGGTTTGGCTCTGCAGGAACTGGAGGTTCCGTCGTCCGAATCTACTGGGCCAATCCAGGAGGCCAATTGCCTCGATCAGGATATGTCGCCATCGATATTGGCCGAGCCGCCGTTTCCGTCGAGTGGATATCGTGATGATGGGAAGGGGGATCCGACTGTCGAACGTTCGCCATTTGTGGGTGAGGGGCTTACCCCTAGCTCCTCAGAGGAGCGAACTGCGGACGTCGGGAGAGGCATCACCTCTTCCGTCGGATCGCTGGGATTATCTTCTCCCATGCCCTGGGAGCAGATAGAGAACTCGACCATCAGGATTGAGGAAGCGGCCCCGTCGTCGACTCCGTTAGCTCAATCGGAGGGAACACCCCTATTGGGTGGCGAATCCGTTCTTGACCCGTCCGCTACCACTAAGCCTGAATTTGTATCAGATCAGTTGTCGAGTCCAGCTCCTGTGCCAGATCTGACGGAGCCTAGTGAGTCGATCTTTGCGGCGGAGCCGTCAACGAGTCCCGCGGTGCTTCCAGAGCCAGAAGTCCCGACCCCGTCCGCTACCACTCAGCCTGAATCTGCCTCAGGTCACTTGGCGAGTCCAACTCCTGTGCCAGATCTGACGGAGCCTAGTGAGTCGGTCTTTGCGGTGAAGCCGTCAACGATTCCCGCGGTGCTTCCAGAGCCCGAAGTCCCAACCCCGTCCGCCGCTGATTCCTCGTCCACGGTCCCATTTTCATGGAACACCGTCTTCGACGGCGCATGGAAGTTTGCCGCAGGAACTTTGTCGTCGAGTTCGCCTGCCGCAGTCTCCAGGCCGGATGCGATTTCAAAGGATGCGAGGGACTTAGAATCAGTTCAACCAGAATCAGTGCCAGACCCAGAGCTTTCTGCCCCATCCATTACATCAACTCCAGAACCGCCCGTCTCATTCAGCGATCCTGAACCGTTGCCACCGGCTCATCCTTTGAGCTTGAGTGAAGTGAGTGAATCGATTGCAGAAACAGATGTGATCAGAGAGTCCGATCAGCCACAGCCAACTGCAGCTCTTCTTTCGGAAGAACCCTTGCGGCCAGAGGAGCCACCAACTTTTTCGAGAACCGTCCCAAGCTCCTTCACGGTGGACCTTCCGATGCCGCCTCTGTCAGAGCCGATCGAACCCGCTCGTGAATCTGAACCAGTTTCGTTCCCGGCTCTTATGGAGCCGCAGCCCGTGGCGCCACTTCCGGAAGTCTCCGCTTCAGAGTCTTCATGCGCAACGGTAATTCCGAAAGCACCACCTGCGCCTGAACCGGTTTCCACAGAGCACCATGAAACACCCATCACACTGTTCCAGACAGCCGAGGCTCCTCCGCTCTCTGCAGCGTCGAGTAATGCGCCATCGGCATCTCCTGCCTCGATGGATACATTGTCGCATTGGAGCACTGGCGAATTCGAGGTTCAGCCACATCGTCCGTCTGAAAAGAAACGAAAATGGGACAAGAAGAAGGGGAAGGCTCCAATCGTTCCGCCGGCTCCGTTACCGCTGGTTGAGGAATCTCCTGAATCGGTCGCCGAGCTGTCGCGTAGTGGTGGATGGGAATCGGCTCCCTCGGAAGCGGTAGCCCCTGTCGTTGAAGCAGTAGCCCCCGTCGTGGAAAAGGTTGTTCTTCAGAAAGATACGAGACCGGAATGGGTTCGGGCGAGTGAATCGATCACGTTTGTGAATCCTACCCCATCGTCTTCCGCAACGTGGCAGGATTCCGGCATCGAATCCACTCACTCGAAGCCAGAACCCGCGTTCTCGGTCGCTGCGTCGGCTGTTGATGTTCTTTTTGACTCAACGGGAGAGAAAAGCCAAGTTCGTACGCAGGATCGTTTGGCGTCGCCAAGACCGCATCCTCGGTTTGCCGCCAAAGTGGCGCGGGTCCGCATTGGCATCTCGTCGTTTATCGGGTCCTGTTTTTCGACGACGCGATCAATTGCCTTGTTGTGTTTGGGGTTGGCGCTCTTCGGCGTCGTGCTCGTGGCGGTCGGCATCGGGGCGATTGGATTGACCTGGATGGTGATGGAAGCTTCCCCGTCGCCGGTCTATCACAACCTGACAACGAGTCCTCCACAGGCACTCACTGATTCAAGAAAAAACGGGTATTTCTTGCTGCTCGGCTTCGACGCTTCTGCGGAACAGGATCCGCTCCAAGCGGGTTATGAGCGCAAGGTGACAGGGAGCGATCTCCAAGCTGCAAACGCCTGCATGCTTGGTGATGAGGGGAAAGGGACGACGACAGGGGCCTCCACCGACGTGGTCCGTGGATGGTTCACCAGTGCCGACCCGGTGGCACAGCTGAAGCCGCAGGCTGCAGCAGTACGATCATGGGCAGCTCAAGAATCGGTTGCCCTCAGGCGCTACCAACAATGGCTTTCAATGCCGTTCGAAGATGTGGGATACGGACAAATCTTGAGCCCGAACTGTACCCATTTTCTGCTGGCCCATCGGTTGTACCTTGCAGAAGGGTTTGCGCAGGATCTCAACACCGGCCTCGGTCGACTTGAGACCGACATGGGATCTTGGCGCGTTGTGTTGGGGCAGTCGAAGACGTTGATGGTGAAGATGCTGGCGGCGACGGCAGTCCAAGACGATGCCGCAATCGCATCCGGGCTCTTGACCCGTCAGGACCTCGATGGGACAACGATCGGCCGGCTCGGCAAGATCGTTCGTCCCTTCGATCAGGTTGAGCTGTCCCTCCGATGGCCGATGCAGAGCCATCTGTTGTGGGCGACTAAGGCCACGCCGACGAGCCTGAAGAACGACAAGACCAATGACCGTCCTCTTTACGTTGCCCTGGCGGCGGCGATGCCCCTTCCCGTGCAGCGGCGATCCAATGCCTATGCGGACTATTACGAGGCAGCGAGCAAAGCTGTGGCAGAAGGGCGCTACACCAACTTGCCGAAACCGTCCAGCTTCATTCGGACTCCCGCTGTCAGCGTGGTGGACTACGTGGCGAATCCGATCGAGCACATCATCGGAATCGAGCCACTCCCCTCATGGGATCCCTATGTTGGGCGTATGGTGGATACCGATGCACGGCTTCGTCTGGCGAGCCTGCAAGTCTGGATGAGAGGAGGGGCACAAGAAGGAAATGTGCTCACGCGCCTCGCAAAGGCAGGACAGGCCCACTACGATCCCTTTACCGGTCTTCCAATGCTGGTCGATCAGCGGAAGGGTGTGATGTATAGTGTCGGGCAAGATGGCAAAGATCAAGAAGGTGATCCCCTGCTCGATGTAGTCGTAACAATTCCCAAGACTCAATCAGTCGTGCCTGAGAGCCGCCGCTCCGTGTCCCCACCTCGGTCCAAGTAATCCACCGGTCCCCTCCGTCGTCAAAGATTTCTGACTCCTTTGCCCGTTCTAGCCTGCATTATTCATGAAGCTCCTGCTGCAAGCGTGGATACGCGGCTGTGACGGGCAGTCTCGCTGTTCAGTCCTTCGACTTACTGCACGAGTATGCCTCAGTGCTTCACGCCTCCGAGTACCCGTCTCGCTTCGCGTCCGCACGCTTTCGCGACGAATCTTCATGAATAATGCGGGCTGGTTGCTTGACACTGCCGGTCGTATTCCACAGAATCACGGCACACCTTTCATGCGAATAGGTACCATGGCGTTCTCACCATCACCATTTCCACACATTCCCTCGGCTAGGAAAGGGACCACATTTCAATCCGCCATTCCGACTCAGATCGTGTCGAACGAAGAATTCGACCCCTTCGGCCGGACCGTAGCTCAGGCTCGTGTTGAACAGCTCGCCACCGCCCTCGTGGAACTGACCGCAGTTCGACGAGGTTTCACGCGTCGGGACTTTCTCAAGACGACAGGCGGGATGGCAGCCACGTTGCTGGCCATGAACTCGGTCTTTGGAAAGTTCTTTGACATTGGAGAGATCGAACTGTTTGAAACGGCAGCCTATGCCGAGCAGCAGGGCACGCCCTATTTTATCTTCGATGTGCAGACACATTACGTCGGCTCGCATTTTGATCCGACCGATGCCGAAGCCAATCGAAAGGGCGCCGTCTCCAAGCATGCACTGCTGTCGCTCAGGCGATGGATAAAGGAATCAGGGCTCAACCAGAAGCTTGTGGGCGATCGAGGCACCATCGACGATCTTTCGTGGAAGAATTTTGTGAAAGAAGTGTTCCTCGACAGCGAGACCACCGTCGGCCTCATCAGTACGCCTCCGGGACCCTATCCGCAAGAAGCGGTCGTGCCGCCGAACGAGATGGCCCATATCCGTGACGAGATCAATCGCCTCGCGCAATCTCAACGAATGCTCGCACATGGATTGGCTACGCCCCAACTGGGGGCAGCCGATTTGGACTTCATGGCGATGCAGGCGGGGACGCTCAAGGTCGACGCGTGGAAGTGTTACACCGGCTCTTGTCCGAGGGGGTTCGATCGTGGCTGGTGGATGGACGATGAGACGATCGCCTATCCGATGCTGGAGCAAGCACAGAAGCTCAACATTAAGCGTGTCTGTGTCCACAAAGGACTGCCCCTTGGGCCGGTGCCGGACTACAATCACCCCAAGGATTTGATCAAGGCCGCAAAAGATTTTCCGGACATCGATTTCCTGGTCTATCACTCGGGGCTCAAGAGCACCTCGATGGTGGATACGGTGTTTGCGAAGACAGGCGAAATTCCCTGGACCACCGAGTTCTGCCGCATGAAGCAGGCGCAGCCTGGGATTAAGAATATCTACATGGAGCTCGGCTCGACCTTTGCGCAGCTCGTCACGACCCATCCGGCGGTCTGCGCGCATCTGCTTGGGCAGATCATCAACGCGTTCGGCGTCGATCACGTGCTCTGGGGGACAGACTCGATTTGGTATGGTTCGCCGCAATGGCAAATCGAAGCCTTTCAGCGGTTCCAGATTCCAGATCAGCTGATCGAGCAGCATCACTACCAGCCGCTCACGCATCAGGTAAAGGAACGGATCTTCGGACTGAACGCGGCGCGTGTGTTTGGCGTCGATGCCAAAGCGAAGCGGAATGAGCTGCAGCAAGACGTTCTGGGGCAACTCAGGATGAGCTATCTGGAAGAAGGACCGGAGCCGAGCCGCAAAGCCTACGGATGGGTGGTGGGGTAAAGGATAAGGTAAAAGTAAAAAGGAAAGCTGTTTTCCAAGGAGACAAACAGATGAGGAGCGAAATTTTATATCCAGGCGCGTTTCCCATGGTGCGGGTGGAATTGGCGGCTGGTGAGAACATCAAAGCCGAGTCGGGCGCGATGGTGGCTTGTTCACCGACCATCGACATTGAAAGCAAGATGGAAGGCGGCTTTCTTGGAGCTCTGTCGCGAAAGTTTCTGACGGGGGAGAAGTTCTTCTTCCAGACGCTGCGCGCCAGCCGTGGTCCCGGCGACGTGTTGCTGGCTCCTACGGTGCCCGGCGAAATTGTCATCTTGGAACTCGATGGCGTGAACGAGTACATGGTGCAGAAAGACGGATTTCTCGCGGGCGCCGACGCAATCGTCATCGAAAGCAAAATGCAGAGCCTGAGCCGTGGATTGCTGGGCGGAGAGGGTTTCTTCATTTTGAAAATCAGCGGGAAAGGGACGCTCGCGCTGAACAGCTTCGGGGCCATTCACAAGATTGAGTTGAAGCCCGATCAAGAATACATCGTTGACAACAGCCACCTGGTGGCCTGGTCCACCACAACCTCGTACAACATCGAAAAAGCCACCTCTGGCTGGGTCGCCAGCTTCACCTCAGGCGAAGGGTTTGTCTGCCGGTTCCGAGGGCCCGGACTCGTATACATTCAAAGCCGGAATCCGGGCAGTTTCGGGGCGTGGATCAGGCAGTTCATCCCGGTCTCCGAGTAACGGCTGCTGAAAATGGCCGCCAACTTCGTTCTCGACTCGCAGGAAATCTTCAATGTACCCCATACGAGGAAGGAGCTGTCTTGGCAGCTCGGGGAGGGAGGGTGGAAACTATCACGCCTGCGGTTTCTGCTCGCCTGCGGCCTCGTTCGCGGCCATTTTGAGCAGCCGTACAACCCTAGATGACCACTACGACTTCCAATTCCCTGTGTTTCGGTGACGAGTTTTCCGCCAGCGGTGCGCCCTGTTTCGTACGGGTCGATGGGGATGGGCTGACGATCACCTTCGAGTCTGAGAGGGGCGACGGCGCACGAGAAATCGTGCCGTTTTCTGCGCTCACCGTCTCGGCGGGGGGACTGGATCATGACCAACTTGTCGTGAAATGGGCTGGGCAGAAAGGGGAACGGACGCTGTATCTGAAGAATCCTGACGTGATTCGGGCTTTTCGGGAAACGGTCCCTGACCATCTCGGTCTTCCGTATGCACAAGTTGCGGAGCAGGTGCGTCAGGTGCGTCACCGGCGCCGGCTCGTCTGGAGCTTGGCCGGCGGGGTGATCCTGGCCATGGTGCTGGGACTCTGGTTCTGGTCCGATCTGCTCGTCGAGCTTGCAGTGAGCCGGATTCCGGTGGAGTGGGAACAAAAGCTGGGGGAATCGGCCTATCGGGATTATCTCACTCACCAGGAGGTGATGAAAGAGGGTCCCGCGGTCACAGCGCTGGGAGAGATGACGCAACGTCTGACAGAGCAGATTTCGAATAATCCCTACAAGTTTGACGTGACCGTGGTGAAGAGCGACGTCGTCAACGCCTTCGCGCTGCCTGGTGGGTATGTGGTGGTGTTCACCGGGCTCATGAAAAAAGCAGAAAGCGGCGAAGAAGTGGCGGGCGTGTTGAGCCATGAGCTGAACCACGTGCTGCAACGGCATGGGCTTGAACGAATCGTGAAAAGTCTTGGTCTGCTGACGGTGGTGGCCATTGTGCTCGGCGATCGACAGGGCCTCGTCGGGATGATGAAACAGCTCGGTGTCGAACTGCTCACCCTCAAGTTCGGCCGGGAGCAGGAGACCGAGGCCGATCTGACGGGCTTGCAATTGCTCCAGCGGGCGAAGATCGATCCCTCCGGCATGATCCGGTTTTTCGAACGGCTCTCGGAGAAAGACGAGGGTCGGATGGAATGGCTCTCTACGCATCCGATGAGCACCGCCCGGGCCGACCGATTGAAAGCGGAGCTCGCCGCCTTGCCGAAGAAGTCGCCGGAGCCATTTACGTTCGACTGGAAACAGGTGCAGGCTTCACTCGGATCTCAGCCGGTTGCCGCCCCATGAACCAACGGAGAGCCATTCGGATCGGAGTGATTGCAGACACCCATGGCCTGTTCGATCCGGCCATCCGGCGACACTTCCGAGGCGTCGATCACATTCTCCACGCCGGAGACATCGGCGATCGATCCGTGATTGAACAGCTGGAGCAGATCGCGCCGGTCACCGCCGTCTTTGGCAACGTCGACGATGATGAACAGAGCGGATTTCCGTCCGAGGCCGTGATCGAACTGGCCGGCCGTCGCATCGCCATCCGTCATATTCTGTATGAAGGCGGGAAGCTCACGAAGGACGGGCGAGCCTTTTTGGATCGCGAACGACCTGACATCTGCGTCTTTGGTCACACGCACCAGCCGAAGAGGGAATGGCTAGGCAACACGCTGCTCTTCAATCCAGGATCAGCGGGACCGAAGCGATTCAAGTTACTACGGGCGGTCGGGATTCTGGAAATGATAGATGGAAAGATCAGGCCCATGCATATTGAGCTGAAGAAGCCGAGCAGGAAGTGCCCAGGAAAAATCCTTGGCGGCGGTCGGCGGCAGTTTCGTCGAGATGAGGCATAATCCACCTGGTCTATAGGCTAGAAGGAGGGATCCATGAGAACAGTCGTACAAATTCAACTTGCTTTGTTGTTAGTCGCGATTCCCGTTGGGTCTGTGCTAGCTGCGAATCCGGACAATGGCCCTGGCTGTGGTTTGGGTAAGCTCGCGTGGTCGGACTACAAACATCCGAAGAATATCGCTCCACAAGTGATGATGGCCACCACCAACGGCACGTTCGGCAGCCAGACGTTCGGTATCAGCTTCGGAACATCGGGTTGTACCAACGACGGACAGGTGATGGCCGCACGCAAGCCCGACATGTTTGTCGCCTCGACATTTGAAAGCCTCTCTGAGGATCTAGCGCGAGGGCAGGGCGAACATCTTGCGTCACTGGGGACGATGATGGGTGTCTCCGTTGAGCATCAGCCGGCATTCTTTTCTCTGGCACAGGACCGGTATCGAACTTTGTTGGAGAGGGGGGAAGATTCGCCGCTCGCAGTCATGAAGGCAATCCAAGAGGTGGTGGCTGGACATCCATTGTTTGCTGATATCGCGGAGAGGCCATAAGTAAATTTTTCCCCACAGAATTTTCTAATTCGGCTATAATGCGACCGTTGCGTCCTATACGCAACAGAGAATTATCCACTCATACTAAGGAGGAGGACTTATGTTGAAGAAAGTGCTTTTATTGTCTGTCGCGGTGCTGTTCGGCATGCAGGCAGGCCTAGCAATGGCGGCCAATCCAGACACAGGGCCGGGCTGCGGGCTGGGCAAGCTCGCCTGGAGCGATTATTCGCACCAGAAGAACATTGGGCCGCAGGTGTTGATGGCCACCACGAACGGTACGTTCGGCAGCCAGACGTTCGGGATCAGCTCGGGGACCTCGGGCTGCACGAACGATGGGAAGGTAATGTCCGAGCAGAAGACGACGATGTTTGCTCAGCTCAACTTTGAGAACCTGTCTCAGGAAATGGCGCAGGGCCAGGGCGAGCATCTCGCATCGCTCGCCACCTTGATGGGTGTGCCGGTCGAGCACCAGGCGGCGTTCTTTGCCATGACTCAGGAGCGGTACGCCTCCTTGGTCAAGGCAGGTGAAGCCTCACCGGTCGCGATGGTCAAAGCAATCAACGACGCCTTTGCCACGCACCCAGTCCTTGCCAAGATTTCGACTCGCTAACAACCAGCACGGGGCTTCGACGTTGAAGTCGAAGCCCCGTGTCTTTCTGACCCGCCGCTTGTACATCGTCCTACTTCTGTTCATGCTGCTTCTCGCTCCAGCCTTGCCGGTTGATGCTGGTGAATCTCCCGAGAATGCCTACCTTGTCGAACTGATCAACAAGGGTCGGCAGGCCAAGCTCGCCAGCGAGCGAGAGTGGCATCTCTTGCTCCATTACCGAAAGAATCTGCTTGGCGGCCACACCAGCGAGCAGGACGACCCGGGGTTTTTCATGTCGCCCGATGGGAAAACTGATCCACAGGCAGAACTTGACGCGACGCTGAAGCAGTTTTTCTCCGATGAGCTCGTTGGCCGCTCGAAGCAGCCGGCTCAATGTGCGTTCATCGCGCGGTATGAGTGGCTGAAGCAACGCCTTGCATTTAATGAAACCCGCCTCCCACCCCAACCCTGCGAGCGGTTTGATCGGTGGTTTGCAGACTTTGAGGCCCAATCGATCACGCTCATTTTCCCTTCCGCCTTCCTGAACAATCCCGCGTCGATGTTTGGGCACACGCTGCTTCGGGTAGATCAACGGGGCCAAACCGACAGCACGAGAATCCTGGCTTACACGATTAATTATGCAGCCGATGTGCCTCCCGACGCCGGAATGGCCTATCCGATCCGGGGCATTTTCGGCGGATACCGCGGATACTTCTCGACGATTCCCTACTACCTGAAGGTGCAAGAGTATCGAGACATCGAAAATCGGGATATTTGGGAGTATCGCCTAAATTTCTCGGAACATCAGGTAAGGCGGTTCCTGATGCACGCGTGGGAACTCGGAAATGCCTCCTTTGACTATTTCTTCTTCAAAGAGAACTGTTCCTATCATCTTCTGGCGCTTCTCGATTATGCCGATCCCACCCTGCATCTCACCGACGAGTTTCTTTTTTGGACCGTCCCTGCCGACACAGTCCGGCTGATTGCATCGAAACCTGGACTGGTTTCCGGCATCGCCTATCGGCCTTCCCGTAGCAACGTGATCCGGCGGAAGCGTGAATCTCTGCCTTCGGAGGAACGGGAACTCGCTCATCGGCTCACAAAGGATGTCGGCGAGCTGAAATCATCGGCATTGAGTCGATTGGAGCCTATGCGACAAACCTTCGTTCTCGATCTCGCCTCCGACTACCTCCGGTATCGAATCGATACAACCGACGAACCGCCGCCTGAACTGAAAGAGCGAAACCGCGCCATTCTTGCCGCCCGGAGTGAAATCAGATTGGCTTCGGAAGAATTTCTGGTCGAACCGTTCGCCAAACAGCCGGAGCTGGGTCACAACACCTCACGAATCAGCGTGGGTGCAGGTTGGCGAAACAACAGTGTGTTTGAAGAGCAGACGATACGCGCGGGATATCATGACCTGCTCGATCCCGAAATCGGATACACCCCGAACGCACAGATTGAGATCGCCTCGGTGACGATGCGGACCTATAACCGGGATAATCAAACGAGATTGGAGCGTGCCACGCTGGCCAATGTCGTCTCGCTCTCTCCGATAGACTCGGTGTTTTACGCGCCATCGTGGAAGATCAACGTCGGCATGCAGACGATCAAGCACCAAGGATGTCAGTTATGCAGCAATGGAGTGATGAACGGTGGAATCGGAGCATCGGTCGAAAGTCACTGGTTTGCACACCAAGTCTTTTTTGCCTTCGCCGAGGCCGAGGCGAACTATAGCCGCGCCTACGAAGAGCGCCATCGCATCGGCGGAGGCGGGACGGTCGGTATGCTGAGCGACCTCACGGAGAAGTGGAAACTACTCGTGACGGGGACCTATCTCCGCTATCCTTTGGGGGACAAGAGCGACGACTTCCGGTGGACCGTCGGCCAGCGATTCACCCTCCTCCAGAATCTGGCTCTACGGCTCGAGTACAACCACCGCGATCACGACAATGATGTCATGTTCAGCGTGCAGATGTTTTTCTAACACGTTGCTCAGGGAGCAGTTGTACTCTGAGGTTGAGACGGCTCCGCTATGCCTGTGGAAGTGTCAGTCTTGGGAGTAGGCCGTTTCCGCACATACTTTTCCTGTTCCTCCTGCGCAGCCTTGAGTTCTGCTGAAGGAGGCGCCTGTGTATAGCCATGAATTTCAAGAACTCTCTTATCAGGGCCATACACAATTCCAGTTTCCACGTCGTCTCCCTGAAAAAGTTCAATGAGGGTCAGGATTGGCTCCGCGAGACCGAGGGTATACAGGTCGACATAACCATTCACCCCTGCCCTTCCTGGGTTCGGTGAGTTCCCCATCTCGTATTTGTAGGTCACCTCAGATCTGCCATCACCGAGATCTCTTACTGTTCCCGGTTGGTTGAACTCAAAGTCGATCTCTTCTTTTGTTGCACCTACCTTGATATGTTCGAAATCGGGCTCTTTGTTTCCATTGAGTGCCATCGCAATGGAGCAGCCCGATAGGATCAACATCGCATAGAGCCCGCACACCGTCGTCAGAATTTTGAGAGTCATCATAGTCTCCTTCCATCAACGCAATGCATGGGCGGTTGGCAAGGAACGGTAAGAAGACCTTATAGTGCCGTCGAGGAATCCTGACAAGCGAATTCTTGCGTTAGCCCATCGAAATGGAAGTATTATTTCCTCAACAACCTCGCCCTTCCCTCTCTTGATAAGTTCGGCTATTCTTCCTTCGTGAGTCTACTCGATCAATTCTTCGTCTACCATCCAGACCCGTGGAAGGATCAGGACTGGAAAGCCCACAGTGGCTTACCGCTGGAAGAGGTCTGGTTCCAGTCGGGGGACGGTACGAAGCTGTTTGGTTGGTATGTGGAGAACCGCGCTACAGCAGCCGTGATTTTGTGGTGTCATGGGAACGCGGGCAACATCATCAACCGGCTGGAGAATCTGCGCGAACTCTACCGGATCGGATTGTCTGTCTTCATTTTCGACTATCGTGGGTATGGGAGAAGCCAGAGTCTTCATCCCAGTGAGGAGGGGCTCTATCAGGATGCGCTGGGGGCGCACGATTATCTGACGCGAACCAGAATGATTCGTCCTGAGCGCATCGTCCTCTTTGGGCGCTCGCTCGGCGCGGCTGTCGCAGGAGAACTTGCCGCGCAGAAGTCTGCCGTGGGGCTGATCCTCGAATCATCGTTTCCGTCGATCGAAGCGGTGGCCAAGTTCCATTACGGGGGGTTGCCGGTCCATTGGCTGCTCGGGGCAGCCTTCACATTGATCGATCGCCTTCCGCAGCTCTCGCTCCCGAAGCTGATCATTCACGGCGACAAAGACGACATTATCCCGCTCGAATTGGGCCGGCAGGTCTTCGAGGCGGCCAAGCCGCCCAAGTCCTTCTATGTCATTGAAGGCGCCGACCACAACAACACCTACCAGGTCGGGGGCGCGGCCTATTTCCGACGATGGGCCGAG
>JBGPVY010000262.1:0-3884 GCA_041491905.1 Nitrospiraceae bacterium
CACATCCAAGTGTGTCCCTTGCGCCCCTTCGAACAACACGGTCTTCCCTCCCTCGATCATCTTATTGACGAGCATGGCGGTATCGACGATATGGGTCTTCAGGCGATCGGCATAGCCCATATACTGCCGGAACACTTTATCGACATCGAAACGTTCCAGCTTGTACAGTTGCTCGAGAAACCAATTGATCTCGACCACGTTTTCTTCAAGTTTGGTTCGAAACGCCTTCGGATTGAGCAGATCCCCCATTCGGATACCGATCCGCGACATCTTATCGGCATAGGACGGGCCAATTCCCCGCCCCGTCGTTCCAATTCGGCGAGAGCCCTTCGATTGTTCAGACGCTTTGTCGATGGCCTTGTGATACGGCAGGATGAGATGGGCGCGCTGACTCACGACAAAATTCTTTCCGATCTTCACGCCTTGAGTCTGGAGATGGTCCAGCTCCTCGATCAACGAGGCTGGGTCCACGACGACTCCGTTCCCGATCACACAGAGTGTCCCGCGATAGAGAATGCCTGAGGGGATGAGGTGAAACACGAAGGTGCCCCGTTCATTGATCACCGTGTGCCCCGCGTTGGACCCTCCCTGGTAGCGAACCACCACATCGACGTCGCTGGCTAAGATATCCACGATCTTGCCCTTGCCTTCGTCGCCCCACTGCGCCCCAATCACAACGAGATTTCCCATCGCCCGACATGCTCCCAAAAAAAGAGCCCTGGCTGGACTCATGGCCAGGGCAGGAGCGTCATGGTAGGAGCGCCTCTAATGATTGTCAAGAACCGTGATGGTCGGTTTATTCTTGGTTCTTTTATATCCCCTTATCTTCAATGACAGGCACAAACCGACTTTTACTGCGCACGTCGAACGAGAGGAGTTTTCGACCGCGCGTTCCGCGAGCACAAGAGACGGTTGGGGCCTGCCCACTCCCGTTTTCTTGACTGCCGTGGGAGGGCCGTGTTAGCATGACCGCGGTTTCACAAGGATTTTCGCGTATTTCCAAGTCAACCGACGTGGGGCTGTAGCGCAGTTGGGAGCGCGCGTGAATGGCATTCACGAGGTCGCCGGTTCAATCCCGGCCAGCTCCACCAAAATAATCATGCGGGTTATGCAAGCCTCGACACCACATCTAATCACCGAATGACCATCGGCTCCTTCCGATAAGAACGATCCGTCTGGTTCACGAAACCTCTCATGCTCCAAATCGAGTCAGTCTATAAACAATACTCCACGAGAGTTCTGCTTAAGGATGTGACGGCACACCTTCGCCCTGGCTCACGGGTCGGCTTGGTGGGACCCAACGGCGCCGGCAAGACCACTCTCTTCCGGATGATCCTCGAGGATGAATCGCCGGACAAGGGAACCATCCGCAAGCGTCCTCGTCTCCGCATCGGCTACCTCCCGCAGGAACTCGAAACCATTACGGGCAAGACCGTGTTGGACGCCACCCATCGCGATCTGTACCCCGAACATGAAGCCGAGCGTATTCTCATGGGGTTGGGATTTTCTGAAATCGACTTCAGCCGTCAGATCGAAAAGCTGTCCGGTGGCTATCGGATGCGCGTCGCCTTGGCGCATCTGCTCCTGACTAACCCTGATGTGCTGCTGCTCGATGAGCCGACCAACCACTTGGATAAACCGACGCAGCGCTGGTTCGAGCAGTTCCTGTTGAACTCGGAGATGACGCTGTTGATTATCAGCCACGACACGGCGTTTCTCGACCGTGTCGTCACCCACATCTGGGATCTCCGGCACCATAAGATCGAAGAATATCGGGGCAACTATACCTCGTTCAAAAAGATCCGCGCAGAACGGGATGCTCAGCGTCAGGCTGCCGCGGGGCGCCAGGCGAAAGAAGTCGCGCGGGTCCAAACATTTGTGGACCGGTTCCGCTACCAAGCGAACAAAGCCAGCCAGGTCCAATCGCGCATCAAGCAGCTTGAGAAGGTCAAGATGATTGAGATTAAGCGTGATCCCAAGCGGGTGAAATTCAAATTTCCCCTCCCAGCCGCGAGCGGCCGGCAGGTCCTGGAACTCCAGGGCGTAGCAAAGCGCTATGGGGAAAAAGTGGTGTATGAGAAAGTCGATTGCTCGATCGAACGGGGCCAGCGCGTGGCGCTGGTGGGAGAAAACGGCGCCGGGAAAAGTACACTACTCAAGATGCTGGCAGGAGTGTTGGAGCCCGATAAAGGCACCAGGACGGTCGGCCATGGTGTCACCCTGCACTACTTCGCCCAACACCAGGCAGAAACCCTGAACCCCGAACATACCATTCTCGACTCGCTCTCAGAAGTGTCCAGCCAAGCAGAAACGAACTTCCTCCGCGGGATTGCCGGCGCCTTTCTCTTCACCGGTGACGATCAAAAGAAACCGATCAAGGCACTGAGCGGAGGGGAACGCAATCGCGTCGCGCTCGCACGGATGCTGGTCGAACCGGCCAATACCCTGTTACTCGACGAGCCGACCAACCATCTCGACCCGGCTTCGGTCGATATGCTCACCGATGCCCTGTCGGACTTCCCAGGCACGATCGTTTTTATTTCCCACGACCCCACCTTTCTGACTAGAGTCTGCACGCGCGTCATTGAAATCGAAGAGGGCGACGCCCGAAGCTTCTCCGGCGACTATGAGTATTATTTGTGGAAGAAAGCGCAGGAAGTCGAATCCATCAAGGAGACGAGTGACGACCTGAAAGGAGTGGATCGCGGGAAGGATGTCGGGCCGACCAAGGCAATGGCTTCGCAAGCCCCGTCCAAACCCTCAGCCGGAGATCGCCGCGATTTGAACAAGACCCAGGCCCGTCTGGAAAAGCAGGTTGCGCGTACCGAAGCCGAGATCGCCGAATACGAAACTAAAATCAAAGCGAGGGATCTCGAACTGGCCGACCCCGCACTCTACAAAGATGAATCCACGAAGTGGAGCGCCCTGCACCGGGAACATGACGGGTGGAAGAAGGATCTTGCGCGGCTCACCGCCCGGTGGGAAACGCTCTCGGCTGAACTGGAATACGTGAAACAGAAACTGACGGCCTTTGCTTAGCAGACTGTGTGAAGAACCTAGGGGCAAGGGCTTCAACAGCAGGATGCTCAAAAAGGCCGTCCAGCAAGGCCGCAGCGAGTGAAGGCCCGAGGCGTACCCGTGGGGTACGTTGAGGGTCTGAACGATGCGAGAACGACGCTGGCGGGCTTTTTCAGCATCCTGCTAGATGGAGGACTTGACCGTTTCTTCTAGGTAATAATACAGCCAGCGGTTCTTCTCTTTCGTGACCAGCTCGTCCCAGACTACGCCGATCAGAAACCCCTTCTCCCACGGCTTCACCCATGCGACTTTCCCGTCGAGCTTTTCCATCTGTTCCGCGCGATCCGAATCGAGAAACGCCAGTGATACGGTCACCGGCAGGGCCATCGCCAGCTTCTCTTTCGTGTGCAACCCTGCGCCGACTTTGTTGACGTTATCCAACACGGCCGTAATCGCCTTGGCTCCGTTCTTCGGTGAAATCAGCGCAGAACCGACCAAGGTCGCCCGAACAAACTTGCGCCGTTCGTTCGTGGCGGCTATCGATCCAGGTGATTTCAGATTCTGCCGTTTCACAAGCCTAAGTATAACCGATTAGAAATCTTTGTCCACCACTCAGTGGAGCCCCCGATTAGGTGTCTTTAGGCCGGTAGTAGCGACGCCCCTTAAGCGATTCCGGAAGGTGCTCCTGTACCTTGGCCTGGGGATCGTCGTGGACATAGCGATAGCCCTTCCCATACCCAAGCCCCTTCATCATCGAGGTCACGGCATTCCGTAAATGAAGTGGAACCCCGAGATTTCCATGGGTTTTTGCGTCTTCCATGGCCTCAAGAAGCCCGATATATGAAGCATTATCTTTTTGCCTGGTC
>JBGPVY010000121.1:0-8250 GCA_041491905.1 Nitrospiraceae bacterium
ATCGGTGGAATCAAGACGCGCGACGCGCTGACCTTTGCGCACTCGATCACCCACCTCCACGGGACGGTCAATCATTTTGCCCGATACCCGGAAGGCTAAAATCGTCTCGTATCGTGCCCGCACTTCCCCGGCGAAACTCATAACACCTGCCGCGGCCTCATCCCCGATTCGGACTACCTTCACGGGCCGTGAGACCTGCTGGGATTGTTTGTCTTGAGGGGTGCACCCAAGAAACATCGTGAGTGGTAGCAGCAGGCAAGCTAGGAATTTGCCCCGCACTGCCGGGATCAACATTTTTGGATTTGTCATTTTGTCTCCTCTCTCGGTTTCTTGTGCCAGAATGGCATGTATTTGTATATGCAAGTACATAATCAAAAAAACACCCTTACCCCGACGGAAATCCGAACTTGTTTGCTGCGAGTGTTCGCAAGAGTGTCGCTCCATCATTCCCGATAAACTTTTGCGTGCGATCCTGCGCCTTTCGCCAACACGGACCGATGCGATTCAGAAGATCACGACCTCGGGCCGTAATCTGCAACGGCAAGCCTCGACCGTCTTCTCCATCTGCAATCTCTTCTATCCAACCGTTGGTCAACATGATCTTGAGATTTCTGGTCAGCGTTGATGGGTCGAGGTGCAGACGCTTGCCAATGTCGATACGCCGAATGGCGCCCACCTTCGCCACGAACACCAGGAGAGTGATTTGTGTGGCTTTCAGGCCGAACGAGCGTAATTCATCATCGTAGATACCCGTGAGAACACGAGTGAGGATGCGTGCACGCCCCAGCAGACACTCACCCGCTATCTGATCAATAATATTTTTATCTTGTTTCATGGTGTGTTCGATCCAACTTTCATTATGCAACAATATTGCATATACAAATATATCTTGTCAAGCCAAAATTTGGTCCAGATCCCCGCACCACTCGGTTACCATGAACCCGCTGCAACGGGGACACCGCTCCATGCTGTTGATTCGTTCCCAAGTCGGAGTTACCGCCTCTCTGGAATTTTCTCTTGGAACGGCAACTGCTGTAGTCATCGATATACCCTTCCTATTTGATCCATAGATGCAACCGTCAATTCATGATTTTGTCCAAAAGCAATTCGCATTCCAGCAGAGCTTCCGCGTATCTTAGCCATCGATGTCGCTGAAACTAGAGAAGATTGAGTGAACTCGTTCATGGATCTCTGTAGCGAAAACAGCGAAGTGCCGAGGACGATCTGCCGAAGTGACGGCACGGTGCCGAAAGATCGGCGCTGGCCCGGAACATTTATGGAGGCTGGGTGAGAATCCTAGCTAAGATGAGCGAGAAATATCGAGCTTCTGCATTTTGGACTGGAGGATAGTCCGTTTCATCCCCAGCTTGGCGGCTGCACCGGCGGGACCGCCGATGATCCATTTGGCTGCCTGAAGCGCTCGCATGATATGGTCGCGCTCTGCGGCTTCCAGGCTGGTGATGGGCTGAGTTTCCGCGCTCGTGACCGCTTTCAACTCCGCGAGAGGCACGTATAACTCGGCGCCTTGCGAGAGAATGACGACCCGCTCGATCAGATTTTCAAATTCGCGGTAGTGGCCACCGACAGCGGCCGACCGACTATGACCTGCGAGGCGCAACGCTCGCGCTAGTTTCACTGTCACTCCCGCCGCTTGGTCCTCTCCGGCACATCGGCGACGGTCTCTGCCTCCTGTTTCCTCCCTGAACTGTGCGTTGGCTTTCCTCTTCCTGTGAGAGAGCCAACTTCATTTCAATATAGGAGGAAGCAAGATGGTCAACCCGCCGGTTAGCACAAGAGAATCCGACACCATTTTGTGAACAGGGCTTCTCCCTCGCCCTGAAAAGGTGTGACCACTTTTGTGACCAGACACGGTCGGAATTGAAAGGAAAGAACGGGAATGTATAGACTGAATGGAAGGCTACAGGACCTCGGTATTGCTAACTAAATTGGGGAAACCGTTGCAATAACGAGCTTTGTGAGAAATGGCCATTTGTCACTCTTAATCAGCGTGCCTTCGCCACGTCACGAGCAGTGCCTTTGATTTTGAACCTTAAAGACTGTGCCACTTGCTTGAAAATCCCGTTGGGGACACCAACAATACTACTTACTGGCTCCTAGAGCCAGTTTGCAGCCAGCGCCCTTCAGGAGAGTGTCAGCAGCTACACCAACTGCTACACCACTGGAGGGTGTCATGGCTCACTTCTTCTGGCCTCGCAAGCGGCAATCCTTCTATCATCGTTCGGTGATTCCCCGGAAGCTCCGGCTGTACTTCAAAGGCCGGGCGCAGCTGTGGCGAAGTCTGAAGGCAATTGACCGTGACGACGATACACTGAAAGCGTTGCTATGTGAATCTCGTGTGCGGCAAGTCTTCCTGACACTGAAGCGACATGGAGCGCGTATGTCCCCTGCTGAAATCGAAGCCCTCATTGCTCACTGGATGGACAGCGAGCCGGAGGAGTCTGAAGACTATCGGGCCGTGCATCTAGTCACTGACGATTATCTCGAAGGTGTACAGATGGTCCTCTCTACTCAGTTCGATGAAACCTGTTGTGCCCCGCTTAAAATGTAGACAGGTGGCTTAGTCAGCTGGATGTATGAAACCCACTGAAATTATTCAAAACCCTCGTAGAGGAAGACAGCCGAGGCCCTCTCACCTCATACGCTCGTTCTCAAGAGCTGTCAGCATGGTCCCCTCCTGATTGACAACTCCCCCCCCGTGGTTTTATAGTTATAAATTCTACTAGGTACCTATTTTATGTAACTTCAGCGCCTCCATTTAGAGGAGGTCTACTGATGGCACGCAAACAACCCCCGCGGTTCAACCCCAAGATCTTTCTCACAACAGTCGGCAAGGGGAAAACCCTGCTGACGCCCCCCAAGAAGACGATTATCTTTTCGCAAGGAGATGCGGCGGATGCGGTCTTCTATATCCAGGAGGGTCAGGTCAAGCTCTCGATCGTGTCCCAACAAGGCAAAGAAGCCATTGTCACGATTCTGGAGCGGGGTAACTTTTTTGGGGAAGGGTGCCTCGCCGGGCAGCTGGTGTACATGGCCACCGCGACCTCCCTGGAACACACCACGCTCGTACGCATTGACAAACAGGCGATGATCGACACACTCCATAACGAGCCCACTTTCTCCGAACTGTTCCTCGCGTATCTTCTATCTCGCAACATTCGCATCCAAGAGGACTTGGTGGATCAACTCTTTAACTCGAGCGAGAAGCGGCTGGCGCGGATACTGCTATTACTGGCCCATTTCGGGAAAGAAGGCAAGCCGGAGTCGGTCGTTCCGAAGGTCAGTCAGGAAACGCTCGCCGAGATGATCGGCACCACGCGCTCCCGCGTCAGTTTCTTCATGAATAAGTTCCGCAAACTGGGCTTCATTGACTACAACGGCGGGCTGCACGTGCACAGTTCCCTCCTCAATATCGTCCTCCACGACTAGGTTCCCGTCTTCCGGCTGACTCTTCGCGCAGGGACAAGCGCCCTGTGGTCTGCCAAATAATATTGTCCACACTGAGCAATGATGTTGTGAAGTCGCTGATACAATCGACCATAAGCGGTCAGGAGCATTCATGTGACTGGTCATGGGACTCCACTCTCTTTGTCTTGTACTGTCAGGATAGAGACATTTTGTGTGTTTCCCACGGCCTGGCTCGAAGAGTCGGCAGGTCGCTACCCTATGAAGAAGCGACCTGCCCGCGTTCACTGAGACAATGACTACTGCCCCATCGAACCGGTCTTGCCTGATTCGAGAGGGGTGTCAGTCGTATGGCCGGCGTCATTTCCCGTGATCGGCATCAGTTTCGTGGAGCGAATCGCGGCCGGTTTGAGTTCCGGAACCCGCATCAGTTCCTCGGGCCGAGCGAATCGAGAGCACGTGATTCTCCTCGTTCACCTTCGCCTCAATACGATCACCCTGCTTAAAGCTTCCGATTTTCTGGGTGGTTTTGTCGGTATGCATGCGCACTTCCTTACCGTCCTGCCCCTTGACGAAATAGTTATCCCCTTCGACGCGCAACACTTCACCCTTGATCATCTTCCCGTCTTTTGACTGGCCACCCTTCATCTCATCGCCCATTTGGTTTTCCCCAGCTTCCTGACCGCCTTGCCTCCGATCAGATTGGTCAGCCTTCATTTCGTCTGTAGTCGGAGCCGCATAACCTGCCTGCGCGGCAGGGGACAGACCAAGGCACAGCAAGAAACCACATGATAGGATACCGACGATTTTCGAAATAGATATCATGGGAGCCTCCTGGGTTAGATGTAAAACACGCATACCGGTAACGGTACGCTCTACGGAGTCTGCTATCTGAGCAATTTTGACCAGACACCCAAGAAGCGATCGAGTATCATCCTGACATGCTCCACGAGTTTTTGACTTCGAATCGTACAGAGTTGGTCGCGCGTTGCAAGAACAAGGCGGCGAGAAGGTTCGCGCCCTCCGAGATTCCACTCGCGCTCGATCACGGCGTTCCGCTATTCCTGCAGCAACTTGTCGAGACCCTTCGTCTCGAGCAAAGAGAACCGACCGGTGCTACGGTCGAACCAGGGCCGTCGCCAGCTCCTACGGAGATCGGTCGCGCCGCGACAGTGCACGGCGCTGAAATGCTACGCCTCGGATACACCATCGACCAGGTCGTCCACGATTATGGGGATGTGTGTCAAACCGTCACCGAGTTAGCCGGCGAACACGATGAGCGCATCTCCACAGGCGAGTTTCGCACGCTCAACCGTTGCCTCGACAACGCGATTGCCGACGCCGTCACATCCTTTGGGCGTGCCCGCCAGGTCTTAATCAATGATCAAGCGGAAACCTTGCAACAACGCTTGAGTTTTTATTCAGTCGAGCATCGACGGCTCGTCGATATCGCCCTCCAGTCATATTCCGCGATCAAGACTGGCCACGTAGGAGTGACTGGATCAACTGGCACATTGCTTCTTCATACCTTAGAGGAACTGCGCTCCCTCGCTGATCGGACGTTGCCTGAGATTCGCCAGGCCTACCTAAGCAGCTCAGTTGCGACC
Source organism: Nitrospiraceae bacterium (assembly GCA_041491905.1). Classification (GTDB taxonomy): domain Bacteria; phylum Nitrospirota; class Nitrospiria; order Nitrospirales; family Nitrospiraceae; genus Palsa-1315. The sequence goes on from JBGPVY010000121.1 coordinate 5,031, forward strand.
TCATGACCGCGAGAGCTTCATTCGAAGCTTCATTTATGCACTACACGCAGACGGAAGGTACAATCTAATTCAGGTCTCGCAAACTCCTTTCGATCTCGCTAACACGCCGTTCGCTCCCTCAATCGTCCACCAAGCGATACTCGCTGAATGCTGGTGACCCAAAACCGGAACACGAGTCCAGGTGCGACTTGAGGATCGCCCCCGGTGAATCGGATTAAAGATGGACGGGCCTTCACCGTGATAATTTGTGATAGAGGGGCTAGAAATCACAGACTCTATCAATTCAATAGAATCTATACACAAGTCACAAGCGCCTGAATTTATGAAAGAACGGGGAAACCGTTGACCGATCAACCCTTGTAAAAATGGCCTTGATCCGATTCTTAATCATCGGGCCGTAGGTTCGGCCCCTACACGGCCCACCAAATTCAATCACTTACAGCGAAGTTTTGCGCGACCGATTCCGTAAGATGACTGAGACGGTCCACGTCATTGGTGGACATATTCTTCGCCTGTTTCACCGCAGTCTTGGCCCCTGCTCCACCATCCTCCGGCGGCTCCAGCGGTCCGGTCCATTCGCCTTTCTCAGGCTGCTCGTACTTCCGTCACCCCACGGTCCGACAGTATCATTTTCCGGTTGTACCTGGACCACCACCGAAGCAGGGACATCAACCTGCAATCGCCCGAGGCTCTATGCTAAACCCAAAATGACTGTTACCCTCTGTGGGAAATCCCGTCAGCCGCCGGATCCGCCGCGATGACCCGGACTGTGTCGCAATTTTGGTTAGGCAGCTTGAACCAAACCATGGAAGGGAATCCCCCACGCGGAAGAATTACAAATCGCCTCAAAGCCCGTTGGGGACACCAATCCCATCTTTCATCTCCTCATACCCGACTTGCCGTTTCAGTCTTTTCATTCCGTTGAGTTTGTCGTGTGAGCTGGATACACTGCCGGCGGTGGTTGGGTCAATTCTTCTAGCAGGCTGCGAAAAAGCTCTGTGGGCGCGCGAGACAGGCGGGACGAGCGAGACGGGGAGGGTTCGAGGTCCAAAGCTCGAGGTTTTCGGAACTTCGAATCCCGAACCCCGAACTACGGATCGCGCCTTTCTCGCATGTCTCGCGCGTCACGCGCCACGGTGTGTGGCCTGGCGGAGTTTCTCAGCATCCTGTTAGAACGCTGCGGCGATGGAGGTGGCGGTGCGTGGACAACAGACGATGTTGTGGATTGGGATCAGCCTCGTGGCAGGGGTAGTCTGCCTTGGGGCGGCAGAGCCACAGCCCTCGAAGGGCGGACAGGCGATTTTGTCGGTCGAGGCGAGTCGAGGACTGGATGGCGCTCCGATGGTCCTCATCCCTGCCGGTCCATTTACCATGGGCAGTAACGACGGCCTCCCAAACGAGCGGCCTGAACACACCGTGACGCTTGATGCCTACTATATCGATCGGTATGAAGTCACCCTCAGCCTCTACCGGATGTTTTTGGAAGTGGGGAAACACGAGTCTCCTCCGACATGGGACGATGAGGCGGCGACGACGGTTGGAGATCGGCCGGCCATTGGGATGAGATGGGAATCGGCAGCCGCTTATTGCCAATGGGCGGGGAAACGGCTTCCGACGGAGGCTGAGTGGGAGAAGGCGGCACGGGGAACCGACGGGCGCCGGTATCCGTGGGGAGATATGCAGCCGTTCGTCGACATTGCAAACTATAACCGAGGAATGTGGGTCAGTGAAGCCATCACGTTGGTGGCGGTCACCAGCGGTCTCGCGGGAATGAGCGTGCGGCATGGGCTCAAAGAGGGCGGGAGGAGCCCGTTTGGCGTCTCGCACATGGCGGGGAACGCGGCAGAATGGGTGGCGGACTGGTATGAGCGCGACTATTATCAAAAGAGTCCTGGGAGGAACCCAACCGGCCCGGCTGTTGGTGAGAAGCGTGTGCTGCGAGGTGGGTCATGGGCGGATTTACCGTCTGCCTTGCGTGTGACGGCGCGGTTCTCAGCTGAGCCGGATTTCGAGGATCGGACGATCGGATTTCGCTGTGCCATGAATGTGACAAAGTGAGTGTTGCCGCACTTTTCCTGCGACAGGTTCCATGCCTGAACGATTTATCACACCCCTCATCGTGATTGCGCTGCTACTGGGGACGTGGTTGGCACTCCGTTCCATCAATTCCTCTTCGGTGACGCCGGCGCCTGTCTCATCGGTGGTAGCGCTTGCCCCTGACATGGTTCCGCTGGTTACCGGAGATGAACCGATCACAGAGATCTTTAAGAGAGCCGGCTGCGCGGTGTGCCACACCGTTCCGGGTATTCCGGGGGCCGATGGGCGCGTAGGGCCGCCCCTCTTGTTAGGCGCCACCGGGCCTACGCGATTGGCTGATCCGGCTTACCGGGGCCACGCGAAGACGGTGCATGATTATGTGATCGAATCGGTCCTCGAACCGGGAGTGTTCGTCGTACAGGGATATCCGGCCGGCACGATGCCGATATGGTATGGCGCGAAACTCAGCGCCCTCGCGCTGGAGAAGATTGCGTCGTATCTTGAGCGGCAAGGGGTTACTGCGGCTCAGTAAGGGCAGTGATCCTCGCCGGATTGGTGACGAGGCGCGTGGGTGGTGAGGCGGGGCTATCGTTTACGCAGGGGGGTCACGTTTCCTGAGGCTCCTCCCTGGATCTTGAAGGCACCGGTCGAGGAGACACCTGATTTTCTGTCGAGGAGCGCGTTGATCGCATCGTCCCCTCTCAGACCTTCGATCTTGATCTTGAGCCGGAGATTGTTGGCGCTGTCGGCATTGATCAAGGCTTGTTCGAGCGAAATCCTCTCTTCCTTATACAGTTGGAACAAGACGTGGTCGAACGTCTGACAGCCTTCATCCACCCCTTGTTCCATCGCTTCTTTGAGCGAATCGACTTCGGCCTTCTTGATGAGATCCTTAATGCGGGGGGTGTCGAGCATGATTTCCAGTGCCGGGGCCCGCTTCCCGTCCACGGATGGCACGAGCCGCTGAGAGATGATGGCGCGAAGATTGAGCGACAACTGGAGATAGATCTGTGCATGCCGCTCCACCGGGAAAAAATTCATGATGCGCTCGATGGCCTGGTTCGCATTGTTCGAGTGGAGGGTGCCGATGCAGAGGTGCCCGGTTTCCGCGAAGGTGATCGCGGCTTCCATCGTTTCCGTGTCCCGGACTTCGCCGATCAGAATCACATCCGGCGCCTGCCGC
>JBGPVY010000140.1:0-7370 GCA_041491905.1 Nitrospiraceae bacterium
ATCGAACGTCATTGAGCGGAACATCCGGACCATCATTGGCCTCCGCCTAAGAACTGCCCGTGAGCGAAGCCCGCAAGACCGGATCGCTGATACTGTCACCTCGTTCTCTGGGCGCATGTTCTTCGTGTACGTGCACATCGTGTGGTTTGGAGTTTGGATTCTTCTCAACAGTGGATATTTTGGCGCGCATCCATTTGACCCTTTTCCATACGGACTCTTGACTATGATCGTGTCACTGGAGGCGATCTTCCTTTCAACGCTGGTACTCATCACTCAGAATCGGCTGAGCGAAGAAGCCGAGCGTCGCGCCGACCTACATTTGCACGTCGGCTTGCTCGCCGAACACGAGCTGACGCGGGCGCTGCAGATGCTCGATGCGATTCAGGACAAGATGGGCATAGATAACGACGAGGACAGCGAGCTTGCCGATCTTGAAATGGAAACGAAGCCTGAAGATGTGCTGGCTGAGATTGAGCGTCTTCAACAGCGAGCATTTAGGAGGAAGAGTGCGCACAAGACAGATGACAAGGGAGATAATGCGCGATGAGGCGGTTTCTCCGGCTCGTGGGCATCGCACTCATTCTGGTTGGAATCGTATGGGTCTTGCAGGGGGTCGGTATTCTACGCGGTAGCATGATGTCGGGCAGACCCTTGTACTCGTGGCTTGGACTTGGCGTTGGAGTGGTCGGCGTAGTCATACTCTTGTCCGGTAGCCGCAGGAGCTCAGTCGGGTGAGGTAGTGCACGAGGAGACCTGGCAAGTTACTCGAAGGAGTGAGTGCAGGCAACTGGCAATGGCAGGACTCAGGAGGTACGAGACCATGGACCGAAGGCCCATTTTTGTGACGCGCAGAGAACTTCTACGCGGCGCTGCCGCGGCTGGCGGAGGCTTCCTCCTCGGTTCAGGGCTGAGTGCGGGCGGCGGTTCGCGCGGCTGGTTGTCTCACCTGGCGGAGGCAACGGCGGCTGAGAGCGTGGTTTCCGGGACTCTCCGGGTTGCATGGGATCAGGTACAGGACAATTTCGATCCTCAGACCGCCAGAGGGAACCGGAATTGGTGGGTTCTTTCTGAACTCTACGAAACCCTGACCTACCTGCCGGGTGGCAGCCTCGAACCAAAACCGCTACTGGCGGAGTCGTGGGTGGCGGGGCAGGGTGGACGTACCTATACATTCACGTTGCGCAAAGGCATCAAATTCATTACCGGCACTGAGTTGACCGCCGACGCTGTGAAATATTGCATTGATCGGATACACACAATCAAGTTGGGGCCTTTGTACATGACGGCTGCCTTCGACCGTGCGCAAGTCGTGGACCGGTACACCATACGGTTTCACCTCAAGTTCCCGTATGCAGCGTGGCCGGTCATTCTCTCCAACCCAGCCGTCCTGGGCATTCTCGATCCGGCCTTTGTTGAGGCTCACGGGGGGATTCAAGAGAGACAGCGCAATGCGTATGTCTCCGATCATACAGCGGGAACCGCACCCTGGGTGGTGGACAGTTGGGAGAAAGGGCAGAAGATCACCCTAAACCGAAACTCAAACTATTGGAGAGGCTGGGGCGCACGTCATGTCGAGAGAGTCATCCTCGAAACGGTTCCTGTTGAGGAGACCCGGTTGTTAAGGCTGGAGAAGGGTGATGTTGACATTGCGACGGTGTCCGCGAGAAGACTCCCGTCGCTCGAAGAGCAAATCGGTAACCAACACCTTGCGATAACGATTCCTAAAACACAGAACGGAAAACCACTACTGAGCTTGTCGACGATGTGGATCAATATGAATAACAAACTGACCCCAACAAACGACATCAACGTCCGAAAGGCCCTCGCGCATTCGTTCAACTATGAGCTGTACATCGGGCGGGTGCTCAACGGCTATGCGTCGAGGATGGCGGGGATGATTCCACGGGGAGTTCAAGGGCACGTTGACGACTTTCCGCTGGTCGACTACAACCTGGACAAAGCGAAGGCCTTTCTCGATGCGGCGTCGCCAGAAGCAAAGAACGAGTTGTCCAAGGGGCTCACATTCAAGTACGCTCCCGCGTATGTGATCTACAGGGAAGGCGCCTTGTTGTGGCAGCAGGACTTGGGCAAAATAGGGATCCGGCTAATTCTTGAGGAAATTGACCAGGCCACCCTCGCCAGCATTCAGACTTCAGCGCCCGGTGTTCCCCTAGTGGAGGCGCGCTGGTTCCCGGACTATCCCGATCCGGATAATTTCATCAATGCCGCATGGCCGGACTATTGGCCACCCACCGGCTATGGCTCTGCTTTTGCAGGAGATGCCAAGACCGAAGACCTCATAAAGCGCGGAAGGGTGGAGCCAGATCCCGTTCGCCGCAAGGCCATCTACCGCGACTTGGAACTGTATTTTCGCGACCAGTACTCCACGATCATGCTGGCAGAGATCTCGGGTGCCATCAACCCATGGAATGCGCGGGCGACATGGGTAAAGGGACTCGAACAGAATCCTATGATCCATCCCCTGTACTACAGTGCGTATGTGTTGAAGTAGCTCAACGACCCCTTTGAACCGCGGCACTTGAGTGTGGCTGCCTTCATCGCTCGGCGCATCGCAATATTCGTCCTTGTGCTGTGGGGAGCCCTTACCATTACCTTTGTGCTCGCGCGCGTGGTCCCGAGGAACGTCGCATATGTGTGGGCAGGTTTCCAGGGTTTCAAGGCCACTCCGGATGTTATCAAAGATGTCGAGCGCAAGTATCACTTGGATAAGTCTCTCGGGGTGCAATACGCACTATATATTCAAGACCTTGTCCTCGGGCACTGGGGAGCGTCACCAATAAGCGGAAATGACGTTGCCGACGACTTTGGAAGATATCTTCCAAACACTGTTGAGTTGGCAGTCTCGAGTCTCGTGCTGGCGGTCGTCGTTGGGGTTCCGCTGGGAGTCCTTTCTGCCCGAAAACGGAACTCACCGCTGGATCACTTTGGCAGGATCCTCGCTCTGTTGGGCGTTTCCGCGCCCTCGTTTCTGGTGGGGCTGATTCTTCAGCTAGTCTTCTACTTCGCTTTGGGGTGGATCGGAGATCCTGGTGGCAGGCTCAGTGACTCTGTCACGAGCCTGCATCCCGTGAGTCACATGAGCGGGTTCCTTATCATTGACTGTTTGATGACGCGGAACACGGCGGCACTATGGGACGCCTTGCGCCATATGATCCTCCCTGCTCTTACGCTATCGCTTCCCCTTGTAGCTCTGATGAGCCGCATGACACGAGCGTCGATGTTGGAAGAGCTCGGACAAGACTACATTCGAACCGCGCGTGCAAAGGGTATGCGAGAGGTGGGCGTCGTGTACCGGCATGCGCTTCGAAATGCTCTTCTCCCGACAACCACGGTCCTCGGGCTTTCGCTGGGCTGGCTCTTAACGGGATCAGTGGTAACCGAAGTGGTGTTCTATTGGCCAGGAATTGGCCGGTACGCGGTCTCTGCGCTGCTATCGTTCGATTTCCCGGCTATATCCGCGTACACGGCTTTGGCCGCGGTGGCGTTCTCGGGAGCAAATTTACTTTGTGACATGGCCTACGCCTTCATGGATCCGCGCATTCGCTATGGATGATGCGTAGTGTGACACGGATATTTTTCGGAAACCCTCTTGCCGCCTTTGGTGCGGCCGTCGTGGGGTTGCTCATTCTGGCGGCGCTGTTTGCTTCTGTCGTCGCTCCGTATGATCCTAGAGAGGTCCGGCTGGAATCTCAATTTCTGCCACCCGGGCCAGGGCATTGGTTCGGGACTGACAGCGCCGGATCTGATGTGTTCAGTCGGGTGATATTTGGGAGCAGGGAGGCGTTAGGCACCGGGGTGCTTGTGCTCGCTATCTCACTGAGTATTGGGTGCACGCTCGGCCTGTTTGCTGGGTACGCACGAGGCGTCGTTGGTGAGGTCCTCATGCGGGTGACGGACATGTTTCTGGCCTTTCCGGGGCTGTTACTCGCGATGGCCGTAGTGGCCGCGTTACGACAACGTACCGTGTGGACGTTAGTTGTTGCGGTTTCCCTGCGATGGTGGGCATCGTATGCGCGCATCTCTCAGGCTCAAGCCCTTTCGATCAGGGAGCACGTGTTCGTTGAAGCAGCGCGCTCACTCGGTGCCGGAGACGCGACGATACTTCGGCGACACATTCTTCCCAATGCACTCGGTCCGATCGTCGTCCAGGCAACCCTTGATTGGGGCAACGTCATACTCACGATGGCTTCATTGAGCTTTCTTGGTTTCGGAGCCCAACCAGGAGAGCCGAGTTGGGGAAGAATGGTCACGGACGGACTACAGCACCTCCGAGGGTACTGGTGGATCTCGGTTTTCCCGGGTTTGGCGATTCTCCTCACGGTACTGGCGTTCAACCTCGCCGGCGATAGCGCGCGGGATGCTTTTGATCCAAGACTGCGCGGAGAGTGAGCTCCAGCGGCCTAGGGCGTGACCTGCCCCGGCCGGCTCCTCAGCCACTTCCTGATGCCGTCGCGCTGGCCGGCGAGCCATGACGTGACCTCGGGTTCCGTCACGATCCGCCTCACCGCGGTCAGCCCGTCGGCTTCCCGATCAAGGAGCGCGTGTGCGGCATACACGCCGAGCGCGGCGCCCTTCAGGTACTCGATCCGGGAGCTATGGGTTGATCGGACCGAGTCTCTCAGGCTCTGGGTATAGGACTTGAGGGCCTCCTGGACGACGCCCGGGAACCGCCGCGTGCAGTCCACGTAGCGAGCGCCCGTGTAGCAGACAACCAGCGGCATGCTGGACGGCGAGCACGCGAAGCACAGGTCGCCGTAGTAGGCGAGGCCGCTATCGCCCAGGACCAACGCGGGCCGGCCGTCCCGATCGCGTTGCACGGTGAACCCCATGGTGTGCCCCGCGTTGAATGTCAAGATTTGGCGAAAGGTGGGCTGGAGCTGGAAAATCTGTATCGTCGAGCAGCAGTGGGCGCCGCCCGAGTGCCATTCGACGCTGAGTTCGGGTGTGCCGTCGCCTGTCAACTCGACGCAACGGACCTCTGTGATCCGCCACCCGGTCAGGGTCTTGACGACGGCCTGTCCGCGCCGGACCACGAGGCGGCTCGACGGCCCCGCGTCCCGCGTCTCGGTCTCGGAGAGCCGGATCGTGTGGCCGGCGCATTGCGCCGGCGTGTCGGCGCCGGCGGCGCGCGACATGGTGGGCGTCCCGACCGCCCACGTGGCGATAACAATGGCCAACACTACGAGTCTTCGCACCCATCCACCTCAGGTGGTTACTCTGCCTGTTACCCAGTGGTACCGCGGGTCATCGTCGCTGATCTGCCCAAAGGGCCTCACACCAACCCCTGATCCTCCATCGATGGTGTACACGGCACCAGTGACATAACTAGACGCTTCGGAGGACAGCCAGAGGACGAGATTGGCCACTTCCTCAGGTGTGCCTGGGCGCGCAAGGGGCAGCGTCGGGATGCGGCTCCCGAGCCTCGCGGCCATCATGGGTGGCAGAGGTTTGGGTTGCGTATCGATCAACCCGGGGCTGACCGTGTTCACAAGGATGCCGTGCGGTGCCAGCTCAATCGCCGCGACCCGGGAAAAGCTCTCCACGGCCGCCCGACTCGACGCGTAGGCTGCCGCGCCGGGTGAGCCGCGTCTGCTGACCCCCGAGGAGAAGTTGATGATGCGGCCTCCTCGACCTTGGGCGATCATGATGCGGGCGGCGGCTTGGGTCATGAGAAATGTGCCGCGGCAGTTGACCGCATACACTTTGTCCCACACCTCGACGCGCTCGTCGAGCAAGCCGGCGTGAGGGGCGACCGCGGCATCGTTCACACAGATGTCGAGGTGCCCGAAGTGCTCCACAGCAGCTTTTGTGATCGCGCCCGCACCGTTCAGGGTGCTGATATCGGCGACAACGGCGCGCGCGTTGTTCTGATGCGGTCGGCACGTTTCGCGTAAACCCGCCTCATCCCGATCGGCCCCGACAACATTCGCGCCCGCCTTGACAAACTCGTTGACGATCGCCCGTCCCACACCTCGCGCGGCCCCCGTGACAATCGCAACCTTGCCCGTGAAGTCGTATGTCACCATCGTCATGCCTCCTTCTGTTGTTCGGCACATGGTAGACTAAACATACCCTTTGGTCTTGGTGGAGATGTCATGAAATTCTCGAAAGGCATGACCGGCCGACGGCGTGTTCGGCTGGCTCAACTCCTGTTAGACGCAGGGCACATCACGGACCTGCAATTGGAGCAGGCGCTCCAGCTTCACCACGTAACAGGTGAACGGGTGGGCAGGGTGCTGGTCAGGATGGGGGCGGCGTCCCAGGACGTCGTCGCGCAAGCCGTCGCTGATCAGTTGGGCCTCGAATTCGTCCACATCCAGGCGATTACGGTCCCCGGCGAGATGCTCATGATGCTACCCGAAAACATCATGCGCCGCTACCAGGTGTTGCCGATCCGGCTGGAAGGGGACGTCCTCGTCGTAGGCATGATCGACCCGCTGGACGTCGTGGCGCTGGACGACGTCCGGCGCATTTTGGATCGCGATCTGATTTCGGCGGTGATCACGGAGGACGGCTTTCTCCAAACCGTCAACCTCTACCCGCTCCTTGCGAACTCCATGGACCAGGTCATCCAGGAGATCCGGCCGTCCGACGTCGGGGAAGACGAGCCCGGGCTCGACAAGCTGCGCGAGATCGTCGACGAAGCCCCGGTGGTCCGCCTGGTGGATCTCATCCTCCTTCAAGCCGCGCGGCAGGGCGCCAGCGACATCCACGTGGAACCGCAGGAGACCCAGGTACGGATCCGCTACCGTATCGACGGGTCCCTGTACCACATGATGACCGCACCCAGGCACGTGCGGGCCGCGGCGGTGAGCCGCATCAAGATCATGGCCAACATGGATATTGCCGAACGCCGCCTCCCGCAGGACGGCCGTATCGAATTGCGCATTGACGGTCGGGAGATCGACGTGCGCGTCTCGACCATCCCGACGGTGTTCGGCGAGAAGGTCGTCATGCGGCTCCTCGACAAGCGGACCGCGCTGGTGGGCATCGACCGGTTGGGGCTGGTGGGGGAGGACAACCAGCGGTTCGAATCGCTGGTGACGAAACCGTACGGGATCATCCTGATCACAGGGCCCACCGGGAGCGGGAAGACGACGACGCTGTACGCGATCCTCAACCGGCTGAACAAGACCGAGGTCAACATCATCACGATCGAGGATCCGGTGGAATACCAGCTCGCGGGGATCAGCCAGGTACAGATCAACCCCAAAGCGGGGCTGACGTTTGCCAACGGGCTCCGGTCGTTCCTGCGGCAGGACCCGGATATCATCATGGTGGGGGAGATCCGCGACGAAGAGACGGCGCGGATCGCGATCCACGCGGCGCTGACGGGGCATCTGGTGCTG
>JBGPVY010000117.1:0-8352 GCA_041491905.1 Nitrospiraceae bacterium
GCATAGGCGAGGCCATCGGCCAGGATGAGCCGGCCTTCCGCATCCGTGTTCTGCACTTCGACGGTCTTCCCCGACAGTGTCGTCACGATATCGCCCGGCTTCATCGCCCGGCCACCCGGCATGTTTTCCGCCACGGGCAGGATACTGATGAGACGCAGCGGGAGCTTGAGTCTGGCCGCCGCCCGAATCGAGGCCAGAACTTCGGCTCCCCCCGTCATATCGGCCTTCATGTGCTCCATATTTTCGGCAGGCTTCAGCGAGATCCCTCCCGTATCGAAGGTGATCGTTTTCCCGACCAGCACGACCGGACGCGCATCTTTTTTCTTGGCCCCATTGTATTCAAGGATGATGAACTTGGGCGGCTCCTGGCTCCCGCGTGCCACGCCGAGCAGCGCGCCCATCCCCAAACGCTCCATCTCCTTCTGCTCGAGAATCTTGATCGCAATGCCTTCAGCCTTGGCAACGGTCTTCGCTTCGTTGGCGACCCTGGTGGGGGTCAGGACGTTGGAGGGATGATTACAGAGGTCTCGGACAAAGACGGTGGCCTCTGCCGTGGCGACGCCGCGCCGGACTCCTTCAGTGACCTGCTGTAACTGACCCTTCCTCGGAATGAGAATCCTCATCCCCGCGACGTCGTGCCCTGAGGCGGCCTCGCTCCGATAGACGGTGAACTGATAACTGCCCAGGATCGCCCCTTCAACCATCGCTTGCGCCACCTCGACCCATGACATCCCGCCAGGCATCACGGTCGGCAGCGCTACCGAAAAGGACCCAACCTTCGCCTGACGGACGCGCTTCGCAGCTGAGCCCATCGCTTGCCGGATCGTCTCAAGCGTAACCTCGTTCTTCTTGCCCAAACCGACCAGCACCAGCCGCTTCGCAGGCATCGTACCTTGCGTGTGATACAACAATACTTCGTTGGCCTTGCCTTCGAATTCCTTGGATTGCACCAACTTGCTCAATGCGCCCCCGAGGGCCCGATCGAGCAGGGCCGCATCCTGTTTGGCCAATGCCTCTCCTTCACAGTGCGTGAGTACCAATACCTCTGTCGCTATGGTCTCCGCTCGCCCGACCTGTACCGTAACCTGCATGATCTTCATTCACGTCTCCTTGTTCAAGCTATCAGCTCTCCGCACTCAGCTTTCAGTTCAAACTGAGGGCTGACTGCTGAGAGCTGATAGCTACAACTCACACCCCTCGCATGTCGGGCGCCCATATATACTTGTGCATCTGCAGCTGGAAGCGCACCGGAAGCTTATCGGCCAGGATCCACTCTGCCAGCTCACGCACATCGAGCGAGCCGAAGACCGGACTGAAGTGCACCGTACAGCGGTTTGCCATGTCATACCGGACAAGAATCTCACGGGCCCAGTCGTAGTCGGCTCGGTCGGCCAGGACAAACTTCGCCTCGTCTTTGGCTGCCAGCTGAGAAAGATTCGGCCAGTGCATTCGATTTGTCATGCCGCTTCCCGGGCATTTCACATCCAGGATGACATGCGCACGCGGATCGACCGGCGTGATATCGGCGGCGCCGCTGGTCTCAAGAAGGACCGTATAGCCGGCGTCGCACAGTCTGGTCATGAGCAGGAGGCTCTCGGGCTGAACAAGCGGTTCCCCTCCCGTGACCTCCACGAGACGGCACCCATAGGTGTGCACCTTCGCCAGGACCTCATCGATCGCGCACTCGTGCCCTCCGTAAAAGGCATAGTCGGTATCGCACCAGGTGCAGCGGAGCGGGCATCCGGTCAGCCGTACAAACACGCAGGGCTGTCCGGCGTAGCTCGACTCGCCTTGAATGCTATGGAAGATCTCGGTGATGCGCATGGCTCAAGATGTGAAACATGAAACGTTAATCGTGAAACGCGTACAGGAAACGTGTGGGCCGTGTATGACCGCAGAATCGGTTAACGTTGAACGATTCACGGCGTTATTTCCATGTCGCGACAGGCCAGCTGAGGCGGCGCGCCGTGCGAGCCATGCCCCGGATCGGGTTGACCACCAGGGGGTGCCCGACCAGTTCAAGAATGTCGCGATCGCCGGGGCTGTCGCCATAGGCGTAGGAACCGGCCAGATCGAGGCCCATTCTTTGAGCGTGGGCGAGGATCAGCTCATGCTTGCCACGGCCATAGGGCAACGGGGGAATCAACGCACCGGTATAGACGGAATCCCGTTGCTCCGGCTTCGCCGCGAAGACCGTGGTCACGCCCAAAAACTCCGCAAGGGGCGCGATCAAAAAATCAGGTGCGCCAGTCACAAGAATCAGATGGTGACCGGCCTGTCGATGCTCGTCCAGCCTTGCGCGACCCTGCACGGACAGCCTGCCGATCATCTTAGCCTGACAGAACTCTCGCGCATACGATTCAATATCTGCGGAGCGCTTGCCCGTCAGATACACTTTTCGTTCTCGGAGCGAGTGCAGCGAGAAGGGGGGAACGTGCCCCGCCAGCCAGGCCGCACTCCGCCTCAACTCGCCCCATCCCACCAGACCACGTCGCCACAGAAACCCAAAGAATAGTACCTCGCTGGCCTCTCCCGGCAGGAGCGTATTGTCGACGTCGAACAACGCAGCGACGGATCCCTGCGCCCGTCGTTCGGCGACATCATCGAGCGTGGAAGTGAGGCTGTGGTGATTTTGCACAACGTTGGAGGGTCCGGTCAGCATGAGCGGCTCGATTCTACCGGAGCCTCCATTGATTGACAAGGATTTTGGCCCACTTCTATAATGCGGCTCCCTTGGACTGTCGTTCGTGAAGCGAGGACACGAAACAACATGACAGTTTGCTCCAGTATTCCGAGTTGCAGGAGCTTCAAAAATCCCTGCAACAAGGCCGCAGCGAGAGAAATCCCGAGGCGTACTGCTGAGTATGTTGAGGGTTTGAGCGACGCGAGAACGCGGGTGCGGGGGTTTTTCAAGCTCTTGCTAAGTGCCGAAGTGGTGAAATGGCAGACACGCACGTTTGAGGGGCGTGTGGCGCAAGCCGTGCGGGTTCAAGTCCCGCCTTCGGCACCAAATTAAATATCCTCGTTCCCGCCCCCTGTTGAACAAGCCAGCACGCTATGGCGCGGGAGTTATCCTTCCCGGTCCACTCTGTATCCCTGATTCTCGCCACCCTTCATTGAGCCGTCCGCAGCCTGCTCGAAGCACAGTGCGCGGGGAACCGAGGTCCGGAGTCATTCACCAAAGCCGAGGGACACGATGCCATCTATTCTTGTCGTCGATGACGAAGACCAAGTCCGCCAATTGATTCGCCAATCATTGGAGCAGGCCGGCTATCACGTCACGGAAGCGCGTCATGGGAAGGAGGCCCTCCAGCAGTATCGGCTGGCCCCAGCCGACCTGGTCATTATGGACATTCATGCCCGATCAGGATGGTCTGGAGACCACCGTCACGTTGCTACGAGAATTCCCGAACGTGAAAGTCATCGCGATCACCGGCGGCAGTGACATGATTGGTATTCTCAACTTTCTCGACGTCGCCAAAATGTTGGGCGCCCACAGCACGCTTCAGAAGCCCTTTGAGATGAAGGCCCTCCTCGACACGGTCCAAGCCGAATTGCAAGACTAGCTCGCCCGCGGCGTGCGAGACACGCGTGAAGCGTGGGAACCGACTGGTCGCTCTGGTCTGTTTGGTTTGTCTCGTTTATTTGGTTGAACTAGACTAACCAGAGAGACCAGATGAACCAGACAAACCACAATCGAAGAGGGCGGTCATTTTTTCTGCGGGGAACCGGTTTTGGTGGAGAGGGGGCGAGCTTGACCATCAGTCAGAGAATCGCTAAGGTGCGGGTAAGAGCCATGAGCCAGAGAGCCGTGGGAGAAGGGCCCGCGCGAATATGCCTCGTCTCAGCAGAGGACCACAATCACGGCGGCGAGGAACGGATCGTCCGCATCCCTTGGTCGGGGTGTTGGGCGGAAGCAAATCCGATTTCCCGATCTTAGAAAAGGCCGTTGCGATTCTGACGGATCTCGGGATTCCACACGAATTGACGGTTGTCTCCGCGCACCGGACTCCGGATCGCTTGTTCGCTTATGCAGAACAAGCTCCCGGCCGGGGGATCGAAGTCATTATTGCCGGTGCCGGCGGAGCGGCTCATCTTCCCGGGATGCTGGCTGCGAAGACGCATCTGCCGGTCATTGGGGTACCCATCCCGACGGAGAATCTTCGCGGACTTGATTCGCTCCTCTCCATCGTGCAAATGCCAAGAGGGATTCCCGTCGCCACGGTAGCTATCGGAGGGGCGGAGAATGCCGGTTTGCTTGCGGCGCAAATCCTGGCGGGCCGGTATCCAGCGATTGCCGCTCGCGTGAAATTGTTCCGTCAGACACAGACGGACAGCGTGCTCCAGTCTCCTGAAGCGAAGGGTCCGGTGACCAGAACGAAAGGTCCCGGCCGTCCGAGTCGCCGGTCGTGAAGGCCGTGGTCATCGAGCCAGGATCTATCCTGGGCGTCCTGGGCGGCGGACAATTGGGCGCCATGTTCACTATGGCGGCATGCCGTCTCGGGTATCACGTCGCCGTCTGGGATCTAGATCCAGAGGCGCCGGCTCATCGTATTGCCACGCACAGCTTTCCCTCTCCGTTCACCGACCAGCACATTCTTGCGTGCTTTGCCGACATGGTCAGCGTCGTGACCTATGAATGGGAAAATATCCCGGCGGAGCTCTGTCGAGCGTTGGAGCAGCGGAAGCCGGTTCGTCCGTCGAGTGCCGTCCTGAGCCTGATTCAGGACCGCCTCGAACAAAAGGGGTTCTTGAGCTCCAACGGATTCCCCGTTCCCCCCTTCGCTGGCCTGACCGCTCCCGATCAATTGGCGGCGACCGTCCAACAAGTCGGATATCCTGCCCTCTGTAAGACGGCAACGGCCGGTTATGACGGCAAGGGACAGTGGAGAATCCCCCGAGAGTCCGATGTCCGGGAGGTGGAACGAGCAATATCGGAATCCGCTCGCCCTGGCATGCGATGGATCGTGGAGTCTTTGGTGCCGTTTGAGCGGGAACTCTCGATCCTGGTGGTCCGTGGAGCTGACGGACAAGGTTGCACCTATCCGGTGGCTGAGAATGAACATGAAGAGGGGATTCTTCGAACCACCATGGTACCGGCCCCGGGATCTTCAGTTGTAGCCGAGCGAGCGGCCGCTCTTGGGCGTCAAGTAGTGGATCGCCTGGAAGGGGTCGGGGTATTTTGTCTCGAATTGTTTCAGCTGCCCAGCGGGGAACTTCTCATCAACGAGATTGCCCCGCGACCTCATAACTCAGGCCATTACACGCTCGATGCCTGCAGCGTGTCCCAGTTTGAGCAACAAGTTCGTGCCATCTGCGGGATGCCGCTTGGTGAAGTGCGTCTGCTGAGCCCAGCCGTCATGGTGAATCTCATTGGGGACGATACCGCGATCCTTTCGAAGGGCGCAGGCTGTCGAACCCTGCTGGATACTCCTGGTGCGATACTCCATCTCTACGGCAAGCGTGCGATTCGTCCCCGTCGCAAGATGGGACATGTCACGTTCCTCGGGGAGACGCTCAGTTTCGCCCTCGATCATGCGAAGCAGTTTCGTGACGGCCTGGCGAATGGTCCCACCCTATCTTCCTAACCCAATCTGAGAGCCATTTTTTGGCCATCCCGCGTCGTTCTATTTTGTGACTTGCTGTAGGGAGATGGATCAAACGGTTCAGCTCTTCAGGGCATAGCCTACTGGGAAAACATGGTTCCGCCCTGTTTGGGTATCGGTACAGGACTTGCTCCACTCCTAGCGGGCTGCGGAATAGCCCGCCCTCGTCGTTCGTGAAGCTTGAAGTGTGAAACGTCCGAATCCGGAAACGAACGATGCTTCACGAACGACGAGGGCGTCTGAACAGGAGATCATGCCGATGAGCAGTCTTGCCCTCCCCTCTGAGAATCTTGTCGAGGTGCCTTCGGCGGATTCGTGTTACGACAGTACGATTTCGCGCCCACGATATGTTGTGCTTCAGTCGCTGGTCGGCGTCATGTTGGCCTACCAATTATTGTCTGGAGCGGAGCTGATCGCAAGCCGCCCAACGAGCGGGATGATCGTCGGCGGGTTGGTGGCGATGGTCCTCTGGCTGTGGTATGTGCCAACCTCAATCCTACAGGCCGCGTGGTTCAGCGGGACCGTAATCGGGATTGATACGGTTCTCGTGACCACGACAATCTATCTTTCGGGTAATGCCCGGTCGGATCTCTATCTGTCGTATTTCATCCTCATGCTCATTGCCGCCTCGGTGCGCCGGCTGTCCCACGTCATTGGGTTATCTCTGTTGCTCTGTGCCGGGTATGGCGTCATCCTCTATCAAGGGGTTGTACAAACTGGTTCTTTGTCGCCCGGGCATCTGCTGGGAGTACCGGTTTTGTTGGTGATGGCGACGTTCTACGGGCTCGCGCTGCAAACGATCGGGGCCGAACGGCAACAAAAAACACTATTGCTGGGGAGTATCGAGGTTCTGAAAGAGACTGAACAGGCCTTGCAAGCATCGCGCGATCAGTTGGAGGTCCGTATCAAGGGTCTCAAGAGCGATCTCTCACGGGCGAATGAGCATGTCCGGCAGGAGAAAAAGGAACGAGAAGGCCTCGAGCAGCAATTGCATGAGGCGCAGAAGATGGAAGCGGTCGGTCGAATCGCTGGGGGGATTGCCAACGAACTCAGCCATCTCGTTTCGGTGATCGGGAGGCAGACGGGTGTGGTCCTATCTCGCCTCAAGCCGGACGACCCACTCTATGGGCCGATCGATGACATATTTCGAAGCGGGGGGCAGGCCGCAGTCGTGACCGCTCAATTGGCTGGGTTGGGCCTCCACGACGGTCACGTCAGACAAGTGCTTTCGGTCAAGGCTGTACTGGAGGAGATTCGTGGAGTGATCAGAGGACTGCTGCCCACATCCATCGATCTAAGCATGGTGATAGAAGATGCGCCGATGGATGTCGAGGTCGATCGTGAAGGACTCGAACAAGTTCTGCTTCATCTTGCGGTGAACGCGCGGGATGCCATGCCGAATGGTGGTCGGCTCCTGATTGAAGCGAAGCAGGCGTTCCCTGGGCATCTACCCAAGGTGCTGATTCAAGTGACCGATACCGGAAGCGGGATGAGCCTAGAGACCCAGTCGCACATGTTCGAACCCTTCTTTTCCACAAAGGAAATGAAGATGGGACTCGGACTCACGGCGGTCTATGGCATTGTGAAACAAAGTGCAGGCCAGGTCGATGTTGTCAGCCGGCCTGGCGAAGGCACTGTGGTGCGGGTGGCGCTTCCCCTCGTACAACAGGGCCGACTGCCTGCTCCATCAATCCTGGCACACGTCGCAGCCAAAGGCCAGGAAACGGTTCTGCTGGTAGAACCGAATGAAATCGACCGTAAGCTCGCGCTTTCCACGTTGTTACGGCACCGCTATCACGTCTTAGAGGCGAGCTCGTCCGTTGAAGCGTTGCTGCTCACGCAGCGACATCCCGGAGCCGTCCATGTGGCCGTGAGCGATCTCATGATGCCGGAGATCAGTGGGCGTGACTTAGCCACACGATTGTTGAAGCATCACCCGATGATGAAGCCGCTCTTTGTCTCTGGGTATGACGACGAGACGATGGTGTCTCATCGCCTCAACCCGCGGTATCTTTTGAGGCGTCCCTATCGACAAACTGGACTGATGGAAAAAGTGCGAGAGCTGCTGGATGCGTGAGCACCGGATGGTTCATCTGGTTGATCTGGTTTGTTTTGTTCATTTGGTTGGTCTTGTTTAACCAAACAAACGAGACAAACCAAATAAACCAGATAAACCGGGCTAGTTTTCCCATCGGTCTCTGCGGCTTGGTGCAAAGAAGGGCACGTCCGGGCGTTTGAACAGACCAATCAGTGCCATCCCAGCGAGAAACCCGCCGATATGGGCGAAGAATGCTACGCCTCCACCAGTACTGCCGAAGCTCATCCCCCCGCTCAACAGTTGCATCACGAACCACATGCCGAGGACGACACCCGCTGCCACCCTCGTTGCGCCCAGGCCGGGCATTATAACCAGCACGCTGGCTCGCGGAAACAACAGCACATAGGCGCCTAAGACACCGGAAATGGCTCCGCTTGCTCCGATCATGGGAACAGACGAGGACGGATCGGTCACGGCGTGACTCAAAGCTGCCAGAATTCCGCATGTGAGATAGAATACGACGTACTTCGAATGCCCCATGACGTCTTCGATGTTGTTCCCGAAGACCCAGAGATACAACATATTCCCAATGAGGTGCATCCAGCCGCCGTGGAGGAACATGCTCGTGATCAACGTGGCGTAGGGGGGAATGGCCACTCCCATCTCAGGGAGGTCGGTCTCTCCGAACACGAGGGCCGGGATTGCCCC
>JBGPVY010000088.1:0-9732 GCA_041491905.1 Nitrospiraceae bacterium
CGATCCAAAACCCGCAATTCAAACAGCGGGCATAGAGTCGCCGATTCACCAGCGTATAGTGACGCTCGACCATCATGAAGCCCTTACATCTCAAACAGTGCATCGACGCGCCTGTCTTCAGACTCTGTGTCTATCGGAGTCGATTCATCACCAATGCCAAGCAACCTGCCAACAATCCTCCGCCGAAAATCGTGGTGCCAAACGAGAGGTACGCGCCGACCCCACTGCCGGGAGGGGCTCCGTCGAGCAGGTCTCGCACGCCCCCCTGTACCATCAGCACGGAGAGGGTGAGCAGTGCGCCAATAGCAAACCACCATCTAAAGGATCTCACTGGTGTCCCCGAAACAGAGCGCCAAGCCGCCTGGAGGCGGTGCCCATCGGTCACTGTAGCCGAGGGTCGGCAGGCTGTCAAGAAGACTGCCTTTTGATTCACTCCACCTCTCGACAGACGGCGTACGCGCCTCACGGAGGGGGCGCCACGGGAGCGGACGACGCTTTCAACCCTCGATGGAGAAAGATAGAAACGCTTCCATTGCCGTTGTCCGCCGTCACGAGTCCAGGCTCTTCAGCCTCCTTCGTTGTGACGCGAAACGTCGCAAGGGCGAAGGGGCCTGATTTTGTCCGATAGTTTCTCGGCGGATACTCGAATGTCCCATCGTCCCGGCCGAAGAGAATGGAGAGATCGCTCGACTGAAGATTGACGATGGCCACGTCGGTGCGATGGTCGCCGTTGAAGTCGCGAGCGAGCCCGAAATTCGGTCCTACGTCGGCACCGGAATCGCGCCCTGGCTCGAAAGTCCCATTACCTTTTCCGAGAAAGATTGTGAAGCTATCCTGTACGCCGTTGATCACAAGTAGGTCGCGGATCCGGTCACGATTGAAGTCGGCGAAACTCACCCCGAGCGGGCGCTTCCCCGTCCGATAGTCGGTGGGAGGGCGAAACGTGCCGTCGCCATTCCCCATCCAGATGGAGACCGCATTCGACATCGGCCCCCCGTTTGTCACGGCCAAATCGATCTTCCCATCGTCGTTCAAGTCGGCCAACGCCACCGACGTGGGCGTATCGCCATATTCGTACTGCGCCCCATGGGTGAATTCACCGGTGCCGGTTCCCAGGAAGACTTTGATCTTATCGTTCCGCAACGCGACCACAAGGTCGGGCGCCTGATCGCCGTTCAGATCGTCGCTTGCGATGGCAATGGGAGTCCGATGCACGGGATAGCGCGGCCCTTCTTCAAATTTTCCGTCGGCCCGGCCGAAGAGTACGGCCACTTCGTCGCCCCCGGAACAGGCCAAGACCACATCGGGATAAGGATCGCGGTTGAACATCCCGAGGGCGAGCGAGCGGGGCTCTTTACAGACATTCAGTTGGACTTGATCACGAAAGGTGCCGTCACCGTTGCCTAAGAGAATCGAAAGGGTATTGCTGCCGATGTTGGTTGTCACCAGATCGGTAAAACCGTCCTGATTGACGTCAGTGGGAGTGACGGTCGTCGGGTTCTTACCTACTTTGTAACTGGCAAAGTAGTAGAAGAGATCTGGTGGCGCGTAGGGGTCTTGCTTGGTACAGCCGCTTGCCATAAGCAGTAAGAGACTTGTCGCCACGACCACAAGGTTCCAGGCTGTATCCCTATTGTGGCCGTCAACGCTTCCGATCACGCACCACTCCTCCTCGAGCGAGGAACCAGCGACGTGGTGATTCGTCCGCATGAGCACGCGCCCCTCAACCAAGCCTTCCCGCCGAAACGAGTGTGGCCAGTATACAGATCACCGCTTTCTCCTGGCAATCAATCCAGCTGCGCAACGATCCCCGCCAAAACGCGGTTTCCCCAATCCTGGCCCACTCAGCGACGGCTTTGAAAACGGCACAGTGTTTGAGGTACAATATTTTTCTTGGTAAGGAGGAATCCATGAGCAAGATGATGAAGATTGAGTTGTCGATGTACGGAATCGCCGAGGTACTACATTGGTGTCACGACCGCAATAAGGGCCGCGTCCCCGGGGTGGACACGGCAGGCTTCGATAAGATGAAGGTGCTCTTAGCTGAGAAGCCGCAGTCGGGTGATTATTTTACCCTCGATCAGTTTTGGAAGAAGAGGGCCACCTTGGACTTGACCGAAGATGAGGTGGCGACGATCGATCGCTGTCTCTACGATATCCCCAATTTAGATAGCGAGCCTCTCCCACAAATCCGACATAAATTTTGGCCACAACAGACGGCTGCCCACTGACTCAGACAGGGGCCGCCCTGAGGCGGCCCCTGCTGCTACCTCATAACGATTCGCCCAGCCTGCTCGGCCCAGACAGTGCTGAGAGCAGCGCGAGGAACCCGTTGTGTTTTTCTGCGAGCTCGTGAGGAGAATTATCTGGTTGAATGAGCAGCCTGACGACTGCGGAAAAACCATTTCAGCACAACAAAACTTGATGGCCTGCATGTCTGAGACAAGCCCGGTCTATGCGGTCATCTGGTCTGTCTGGTTCGTCTCATGCAACCAAACAAACCAGATAGACCGAACAGACCAAATGAACAAGACAGGCTGGCGGACTTTTTCAGCATCCTGCTAGAGCGTCCCTTCTCCCTTAAGATACCGGCGAAAGCGGCCCATCAAGTCGGCACCGAGTGTCCCACCTTCCGGTTTCTTCACATCAGGATCGGCAAAATGCCCGCGAATTTCCCGGAGTCGTTTTTCCGCCTGCTCATTCCCCTGCAGGCGCTTGGTCTTCTCTAGCGCCGTATCGAACGCCTCAAACGTCAGCTCGTTGTACCCGAAAGAGCGAATCCGTTTCACAGCTTTCATCATGGCCTGATTCCGGAAGGTCGTCAGATGCTCTGAATCGATCTCTTTGAGCCCAAGCTTCCGCGCCCTACGCTCAGCGGCCTTACGGATTCCGCTACGCACGAAATCCGGAGACGTCTGCAGTCGCTTCCATGCCTCATCGGTCCAAGCGACTCGCTCCTGGGGTGCGTCCCACAATTGAAGCAGCATCGACTCGTCGATCCGCGTCACGCCTTTCTCTCTCGCCAAATCTTCGGTGTCCCGCCTCAACATGTCGGTGACGAATTCGACGGCGATCGGCGGCGACTGTTTCAATTTCTCGTGAAGTTGGGCCAACGCCCCCTTGCTCCACTCCAACGGAGGAACCGAGGCCTCACGGAGATCGCCTAGCGCTTCCACCTTTTCGAAGAGTTCGACATTCACCTCGAGATGACCCCGCTCCCTGGCGATCTCTTCGGCAATTTGCCTGGTCATGTTGCGCATGAATTCCGGAACCTTGTCCAGCCGTTCCTTGGCGGCGGCAGTCCAGGGAAGATGACCCTGCTCCATTTGTTCCGCTGCGTCCGCCATGCTGGATTCGCCGCCCATACGGCCCATCATTTGGTTCTTGAACTGATCGAGAATCTCCTCCGTAATCTCCGCGTAGCCAAGTTCTCGGGCTTTTTTTTCGGCCAGACGACGAACCATTCCGCGCAAGAATAGCGGTGCCCGCTCTAGACGCTTGGAGGCCTCGTCCGTCCAACGGACATCTATTCCGACCGCATCGTGGGAGTCTGGTACGTTCATGATGAGCGTTCTGTTATGACTGGTTCAGGAGTTCCTTCAATTCCTTGCCGGCTTTGAAAAACGGGACCTTCTTGGCAGGGACCGCTACGGTCGCGCCGGTCTTGGGGTTCCGTCCTTCTTTCATCCGACGGGCCCGCAGGCGAAAACTGCCGAACCCTCGAATCTCCGTCTTATCGCCGTTCTTCAACGAATCACGCACACAGTCGAAAATCGTATTGACGACGACTTCCGCCTGCCGCTTCGTCAAGGTCGTGATCTGTTCGGATACGCGCTCGATGATTTGGGCCTTCGTCATATTGGACTCCCCTTTCGTGGTGATGAATCGAACTGCGTGCCGATCCGACCGCGCTAGAACGCCATGAGATACTTGAGACTGACCCCGGAGTAAAAGTCCAACTTGGGGAAGAGCACCGACAATCGCGATTCGATTAACTCTCTGATCGAAAATCGCCGGCGCGGCTCAATGACTTTCGGTTCGCCCTCGATGCCGGCCACATCCGCCGCAAGCTGGATGGCAGCTTCGAGATCACCGAGTTCGTCCACAAGCTTTGAAGCTTTGGCCTGACGGCCCGTAAAGATTCGACCGTCCGCCAAGGCCTGCACAGCCGCCAAGTCGAGCCCGCGCCCTTCCGCTACTGCCTCAATAAACTGCTTATGGACATCGTCCATGACGGATTGGAGTAACTCGTGTTCTTCATCACTCATCTTTCGGAGCGGCGATCCCACATCCTTGAATCGTCCACTTTTGATCACGACACCTTCGACCCCGATCTTCTTGAGCAACCCTTCGACGTTAGCCATCTCCATGATGACCCCGATGCTCCCCGTCAACGTCCCTGAATTGGCCATAATCCGATCGGTCGCAACTGCAATATAGTATCCTCCTGACGCCGCCACCGTACCCATTGAGGCAATCACGGCTTTGTTGCTCTTGTTACGAACCCGCTGGACCGCATCATGGATTTCTTGCGACGGCACAACCCCGCCGCCGGGGCTATCGATTCGCAATACGATCGCTTTAACGGAAGGGTTGTCGGCAAAACGCTTCAACTCGCCGATCGTGGATTGCGCATCCAAAATGACGCCTTCGATACGAATCAATCCAACCCGGTCCCCCATCGAAAAGTCGAGGTCGGGGAAGAACAGGTTCATCAGAAAGAGCAGGCCCAGCCCGATGCCGAGCGCCCAGAGCACTCTGCGCAATATCCCTCGCTTGGCCGGTCTTTCTGCCGTCTCGTCACTCATGGTTCTGCTCGCTCACAGCGCCGGGGGCACGAACGCCCCCCGGCTTACACTGAGACCAGATGCATCGGACCTACTTATCGTCCTCGGCTTGGCCTCGCTTCCGGTTCTGCTTCGCCGCACGACCCAAGCTTTGATCCAACGCGCCTTGCGTGGCATGATATTCATCGACCTTTCGGCGATCAGAATCCATTTGAAGATCGCGCAGGCTGAGCGCGATCTTCCGTTCTTCACGATCGACCTTGATAATCTTGGCCGTCACTTCATCCTGCAGCTTGAATTTCTCTTCGAGCTTGGCCTGCGGGTCGAGACCAGCCTCGCTGATGTGAATCAACCCTTCGACTCCCCCGTCCAATTCGACGAAGATGCCGAAGTCAGCGACCTTGCTGACCTTCCCGACCGCCACATCCCCGACAGCATACCGGTTCGGAATCTCGTCGTCCCATGGATCGTTCTTGAGCTGCTTATACCCGAGCGACAGCCGCTCCTTTTCCTTGTCGATCCGCAAGACCACGGCCTCTACTTTCTGTCCCTTCTTGAAGAGTTCCGAGGGATGCTTAATATGTTTCGTCCAAGACATGTCGGAAATGTGGATCAATCCGTCGATGCCCTCTTCGAGTCCGACGAACGCGCCGAAGTCAGTGAGACTCTTCACCTTCCCTTCAATGCGCGTGCCGATGGCGTACTTCCCTTCCACCATATCCCAGGGGTTCGGCGCAGTCTGCTTCATGCCGAGCGAAATCTTCCTGCTGGCCGGATCCACGTTCAGCACCGCCGCTTCAACCTGATCCCCAATCGACACGACGCGTGACGGATGGCGCACCTCGTGCGTCCATGACATCACAGAGACATGCACCAGTCCCTCGACGCCAGGCTCGAGCTCGATGAACGCCCCGTAGTCGGTCAGGCTCACGACGCGACCTCGGACGCGGGTACCGACCGCATACTTACTGGCCACGCCGGTCCAGGGATCGGCGCTCTTCTGTTTCAAGCCGAGTGAAATACGCCCGGTCTCTCGATCATACTTGAGGACGCTCACTTCCACCTTGTCGCCGATGTTGAACATTTCTGACGGATGGCCGACACGGCCCCAGGACATGTCCGTGATGTGAAGGAGCCCGTCGATGCCGCCGAGATCGATGAACGCCCCGTAATCCGTAATGTTCTTCACCACACCGTGAATCAATTGCCCTTCCTTCAACGTGGAGAGGGTCGTCTTCCGTTTCGAATCCCTCGTCTCTTCCAAGAGTACGCGCCTGGACACGACGACGTTGCCGCGCCGATGATTGATCTTGATGATCTTGAGTGGGAACGTGCGCCCGACCAACCCGTCAAGATCCCGCACTGGATGAAGGTCGATCTGTGAGCCCGGTAGAAACGCCTTCACGCCGATATCCACCATCATGCCGCCTTTGATCCGCGCCACGATCTTGCCGTCGATGCTCTTGCCGTCGTTGAAGAGCTTTTCCAGCTCCTCCCAAATCTTCATCTTGTCGGCTTTCTCTTTAGAGAGAACCAGATTGCCGTCGGCGTCTTCACACTCCTCGATATAGACTTGAAGCCGATCACCCACTTTGATGTTCTGAAGTTCCTCGGTGGAGAACTGATCGTTCGGGATCATGCCTTCGGACTTGTAGCCGATGTCGACGACCACCTTGTCTTTGGTCACGGCGACGACGCTGCCCTCCGTGATGGTGCCCTCTTCGAGGTTTCTGAATGTCTCCTCATACAGGGCCGCTAAGGCCGCTCGGTCTAATTGCTGGTCACTCGATGGCGAAACCGTACTCATGGTGTGAATCCTACTCTTCCGACAGGAGTCGGGTGCTGATGGTTATACACCGACATTCACTCAGCCTTGCGAATGCCGGCATTGGACTGCTGGATCGGAGACTCCACGGCACCTAATGAGGCGATGCGATCCATCACGGTGCGACTCACCTCCTGATAAAACTGCTTGGCCTCTCCGTTCTCCCCGATTAGCGTAAACGTGAGGGAATCCCCAATGAGAACGGTCACGGGACGGAAACGCGGCCACATGGCTCCCGCTGGCAACACATCGTGCGTCCCCTTTATATAGGCCGGCACCACGGGACAACCGGTTTGCGCGACAATCACACCAATCCCGTGTTTGGGGGATTGTAACTGGCCATCCAGGCTGCGACTGCCCTCCGGAAAGATCACCACGACCTTTCCTTCCTTGATCAGACTGACCGCCTTACTAAATGCGTCACGGTCCAACCGACCAAGCCGCAGGGGAATCCACCCCAGCCACTGCAAGAGCTGGTTCACGCCCGGCATCGGGAAGAGATCGCTACGCCCCAAATACCAGGCCCTCCGCCGCATCCCACAACCCAGGAAGGGAATATCCAGGTGACTGGCATGGTTCGCCGCAACGATGAACCCACCGGCCCGCGGAACTGTGCCGACCACTCGATAGTGAAAACAAAGCCGGCTGATGGTCCGAGCAAGGATCCACAGGATCCCATAGAGGATCGAACTCACAACCTGGCCGCAATCACAGCCATCATCTGGTCCACCACCTCAGCGACGGACAACGTTGAGGTGTCAATGAACCGGGCATCCTTAGCGGGAACCAGCGGGGCGACCGAACGGGAACGATCTCGTGTATCACGTCCCGCCAGGTCGGCTTTCGTCTCTTCGAGTGCCCTGGAATGTCCCGCCGCAACAAATTCCCGATGTCGGCGTTGGGCCCTGATAGTCGGATCCGCTTCGAGAAAAAATTTCACATCTGCCGAAGGGAACACGCTCGTCCCCATATCCCGCCCCTCAGCCACTACCGCTCCGCCTTGTCCGATTTGCCGCTGGATAGGCAGCAACCAGGCCCGGACAGCGGGAATTGCCGAGACCACCGATGCCGCGGCCGTCACGGCAGGCGTTCGCAGGTCGCCGCTCACGTCCTTGCCATTGACCAACACCGTCGCAGCTCCGTGATGAAACTGCATCTGGAGCGAAAGGGTAGGCAACAGAGCGGCGACCGCCTCGACATCCGCTGGATCCCGGCCAGACTCAATCACGGCCCAAGCCATCGCGCGGTAGAGGGCTCCCGTGTCAAGATACAGATAGCCCAATCGAGAGGCCAACAACTGGGCCACTGTGCTCTTGCCGACACCAGCTGGACCATCAATCGCAACGATCAGCCGGCTCACTCGCTTGTCCTCCGCAACACATCCCACGTCGTGGCCCCGCATATTGGCCGTCACCGGCACTCGCCAACTAATTCCAATAACGTGTGATGAAAACCTGGGAATGATGTCTCGATGCAAGCCGTCTCGTCAATTAGGGTTGGTGCCGCAGCGGTCAAGCCTGCGATGGCCAATGACATCGCCACCCGGTGATCTCCATGGCTTCGGCCACGTGCAGCCTGCAATCGACCGTTAACTTCTGTTGCGCCAAGTCCTCGCACAACTATCCCGTCGGGTTTTTCCGTGATCTGCGCCCCCATCGCGCGCAACTCTGCCGACACCGTCGCAATCCGATCGCTCTCCTTGACCCGCAATTCTTCGGCCCCGGAGATGATCGTCTCACCCTCTGCGACTGCAGCCGCGACACAGAGGATGGGGAATTCATCGATCGTCTGTGGGATCAAGTCCGGCCCGACCGCCACCCCACGCAGCCGTGCCGACTTCACCCGGATGTCCGCAACCGGCTCTCCTGCCTCCTCACGCCGATTCAGCAATTGAATATCCGCGCCCATTCTCGTCATCACTTCCAACAAGCCCGTCCTGGTAGGGTTAATGCCCACCTGTTGAATCGTCACATCCGAGCCAGGAACAACCGTCGCGCCCACGATGAAGAACGCGGCGGCAGAGAAGTCACCCGGCACGACCAATCGTGGCGCCGCATTCCACCCAACCGACGGTCGTCCATCGATCAACAAGGTCGCCCCTTCCCGTCGAAACGCAATCCCCAGAAACCGGAACAACCGTTCCGTATGGTCCCGCGAGAGACGTGGCTCCGTGATGCGGGTCGTCCCTTCGGCAAACAAGGCTGCGAGCAACAGAGCCGACTTGATTTGCGCGCTCGCCACCGGCGAGGCATAGGTGATCGCGCGGAGACGACTCCCCGTCACGGCTAAGGGTGCAAGTTCACCGCCCTTGCGTCCGGCGATGGTCGCCCCCATTTCCCGCAATGGTTTGACGATCCGCCCCATTGGACGGCGACGAATTGATTCGTCGCCGGTCAGTACAGAAAAAAAGTCCTGTCCTGTCAGTAGGCCCGTCAAGAGACGAATGCCCGTCCCGGAATTTCCGCAATCAATCGGGCCGCTCGGCTCGGTCAGGCCCCAGAGTCCCTTGCCATACACACGTAGTTCCTCGACCGATTCATCGATGCGTATGCCGAGAGCCTGGAACGCGCGCATCGTATTGAGACAATCTTCGCCTCGACAATAGCGCGCAACCGTGCTGACCCCGTTCGCCAAGGCTGTCAGGATGATGGCGCGATGGGTGATCGACTTATCGCCCGGGACGGAAATCGTTCCCTGTAAAGGTCGGCCTGGTATGATAGTTAAAGACGCCATATGGGTGCTACGCGGACACCGCGAGTCGCGTAGAGAGTTTCTCTCGTTCCTGCCTTGCTCGTTCGAGTTCCTTCTCGATGCCTGCGGCATCGCCCACTCGAATGAGCTGCTTCAATTGGCTCAGCGAGCGCTCATAGGCCTCAATGAACGTGACCACATTGTCGCGGTTCCAGAGGAAAATATCGCGCCACATTTCAGGGGAACTAGCGGCAATCCTGGTCGTATCCCGCAACCCGCCACCCGAGTGGCTTGCCAGATCGAGGGAGGGAATTTGTTGTTCGTGAATCTCAGCCAGGGCGTTCATCAAGGCAAAGGCCGCCACATGAGGCAAATGGCTCACCGCCCCAAGAATCTTGTCATGCAGATGGGCATCCATCGTGAGAACCA
>JBGPVY010000162.1:0-6800 GCA_041491905.1 Nitrospiraceae bacterium
CATCCCCGGCTCTGAGATAAAATACCGGAAGCCGATGTTGGCAATGTTGATTGCTCTGCTGCTGTGCCTGGGTGTCTGGATGACGCCCCACTCGCTCGTGGCCAGTATGGAAGAAGCGAGAAAGATGGGGGGCAGCCACCATCCACTTCTTGGCGTGTTCGGCGTCATGTCGGCCAAGATGACCGTCGCGAATCTGATGATCCTCGTCACATTCATGAGCTTCATCATGTATTGGCGGGCCGGCAAGCAGGAAACGGCTGGCTGGGCCAAGGTCGCCAGAGCGATCATGGCCGGCGTCCTTGTCCTCGCGGCGATCGCGGTGATCGTCCTCGGCGTGTGGGGGTATTTCGTTCCCGCTATCATTCGCATCAATCTCTTCTCGACGTCACAGGTGTTGATCGTGCTCTTTGTCATGTTGACGATCACTCCGCTGACTGCCTTACTGCTGAGGAGTGCCAGGACCACGACGGAAATGGTCTGGGGCAAGATGCCTCCCCGCGCCGGTTACTCCCTCGTCCTCAACGCGGTCATGGTCGTCCTCCTGATGACGCTGATGGGCTACGCACGGTCGTCCTCTCGCGTCCATTGGCATGTCTATGGCGTGCTCCGCGATACGTCGCCATACGCGTTTTCACCGGCTCTCGGCTATGCTGCTGCGCTCATGGCCTTGTGCACATTTTTTTTCTGCATGATTGTCGCCTTCATTTTCTGGGTGGCCACGATGGGCGATAAGGGGAAAGCGTCTAGTGAATCGAGTAAGGCCGAGTTGCCGCACGGCATGCCGGCGTTGGCAGGCGCGTCGAGTGCGCTCGATGAACCGAAAGCGCATTGAAGAATTGTGGATTATGAATTAGGAATGTTGAGTTGACTCTCCATTCAACATTGAACATTCAACATTTACCATTCCATACGGAAGGGTGGCTATGAGCGAAGTTGTCCAGTTGCAGTTGATTTTTCTCTCAGTGGTGGGATGCGGGGTTCTGATCCTCCTCTTCATTCGCGCCCAGTTCATCCGGGTCATTGGATTTGTCGTGATTGTGCTTGGCCTCTTCACGCTCGTCGCGTTGTCGGTGCCGCAAATGGCGTCGTTGCCGCCCGTTGAGGAGAAATTCGATATTGCCACGGTGAAAACGCCGACCGACATGGCGACCATCGGGCAGAAGATTTTCTTTAGTAAGGGCCAATGCGCGCTTTGTCACACGATCGGCCCCAGCGAATCGGCCCGATGCCCGGACCTAAAGGGGATTGGGGCCAAGTTGAGCCGCGAGTTTCTTTTTGAAAGTTTGACGCAACCGCAGGCCTATATCTATCTCGACTATCGCCATGAAGGCGTGGCGAAGGAGTATCCGGCCAAGATGCCCTACATTAATAAGAATCCGATCGGGCTGTCCAGGAATGAGATTCTCTCGGTCATTGCATTTCTGCAGCAGATGAGCGGGGAACCGATTTCTGTCACTGTAACTGAACTGGACGCGCCGGGACAGGCGCCTGCCGCTCCTGCGAAGGCAGCCCAGTCCGGTCCAGTGGCCGTGGCGCAAGCGCACTGAGGAGGAACATATGGGGCCGTTGATCAGACTCATCATTTTGAATGTGATCGCCTATGCGATCTGTAAGTTTGTCGTGCCCAATATCCCCGGCTCGGCGCCGCTGCCGGCCAGTCTGGTTTTTCTCTATCTGATGCTGACGACATCGGGCTTTGTCATCTTCGCCACACTGAGCGCAGAGTCCAAAGAGGCCTTCTGGGGCCCGATCCAACGGTTCCTGACGGGAGAGAATATTGGCGGGCTGCAAGCAGTGCGTTACGGCGTCCTGATTCTGTTCCCTTTGCTGGTCGGCTGGCAAACCTATAACAATACGGCGGTGAGTGATGCGCCGCCATCAGAAAACCGGACGATTCACCCGGCGCCGCCAGGCGAATATACCGGCTTGTCGAGTCCCGTTGCAAAGACACCAGACAACATCCAGCAGGGGAAGGGTTTCTATGCCGCGTTCTGTTCCCCCTGCCACGGCGGAAACTTCGATGGCAAGGGTCCGGCGGCCAGGGGATTCAATCCTCCCCCGGCCAACTTCTCCGACCCAACGACGATCGCCATGCTCCAGGAAAGCTATCTCTTCTGGCGCATCAAGAAGGGCGGCGTCGGCCTCCCGATCGAAGGGATGCCATGGAAATCAGCGATGCCTCGCTGGGAGGTTGAACTTCCTGACGAATGGATCTGGAAAATCATCATGGGCGAGTACGACGGAGCGCATCAATCGCCGAGGACGTGGGAATAGTGGGGTAGCCTGGTCGTCCTCCTGCTCGCGGAACGCGCACGATAGGAATGTGCTCGTTCGACGCGCGCAATCGAGGATCGACCAGGCTACCCTGGAGGATGGAAAGGGGATTGGAATAACGCGCGCAGTTGGAAACAAGCCCGTCCGCCCCTTAGAAGTGATGAGTAAGGCTATAGCGGAAATGCGCGGCCGCAAGAAGGTGCTCGTCCTGGGAGTGGCGCATCCTTGGGCGAAGAGGCTGTCTTGGCAGACTCAGGGCGGGCGGGTGAAGTAGTCGCCGGGGTTGGGCGGGTGAGAAAATGCGCAGTGGAATGCACATAGCCCCACCCTCTGAGGAGTGAGTAGAGAGAGGACGGAACTTATGAAGCAGGGACTGAACCAAATCGTTCCGAATGTCGTTGTCGGTGTATGGCTTGCCGTGGGATTCCTGATTGTGCAGCCCGTCTCAGCCGAGGAAAAGGTCCCGGCCACCGCTCCGCCCGTCTCAACCCTGCAAAGCGTCTCGGTCAGCGCTCCGATGGTGAAGGGCGCTCTGCCGGGCGATGACCCGACTGCGGCTGTGTGGAACAGCGCGACCCTGGCGAGATTCCCGATGTCGCCTCAAGTCCATTGGCCGACTCGTATTCTGGATGCGACGGTCAAAGACTTGAACGTGCGTGCCTTGCATGACGGGACCAACGTCGCCATTCTGTTGGAGTACGCCGACCCGACGGAGGATCCGGACGATGCAGCCGCGATTGAGTTTATGGTGGGCGACAAGAAGGCCCACTTTGCTCATGGCCAGCCGATGGCACAGGTGGAAGGCGGCCCGGTCAATATTTGGTATTGGAAGAACAAAGACAACAAAGGCGTCGACATGAATGCCAAGGGCTTTGGCACACTCAAGGTACAGACGCACCAAGACGTGAAAGCCAAAGGGGTCTACGCCAACGGCACATGGAAAGTTGTCTTTTCGCGGCTGCTCGACACCGGACATCCGGACGAAGATACGCAGATCGCGACAGGTGGGTTCATCAATATCGCCTTCGCCGTCTGGGATGGCAAGAAGGATGCAAGTGGCGAACTGAAGGAGAAGGGGTCCCAAAAGGCGGTCACCGCCTGGTGGAATTTCCGCGCAGAGGCGCCACCGAATTATTCCGGCTATTACTATGCGGCCATCGCCGTGGGCCTGGCTCTCGGATTTCAGTTCGTACTGATCCGCAAGCTCAAGAAAGGGCATTCAGCATGAAGGCGGCTCGTCGATACGTATTGGGAGTGGTGGGTGGACTAATTGGCATCTGGGCCATGGCCACCTTGGGTTGTGCTAACGAGCAGCAGCAGAAGGGGCATGAACTCTATGGCCACTACTGCTCGCACTGTCACGGTGAGAGCGGACGCCAGAACGAAGGATTCAATTGGTCCTCGATGCCTGATCCGAAGCCCAAAGATCTCACGAACAAGTCAGAGATGGCCACTTTGAAGGACAATGACATCTTCAATACGATTTCACGCGACATGAAGGATACGAGTGAGGGTGGGGACGTGATCGGCGACGACGATTTTGCCGTACCCACCATGCCGACCTTCAAGTACACCCTGTCCGAAGACGAAATTTGGGCCATTGTCGGTTATGTCCGCGGCCTCCACGGCATGAAGCTGGAGTTTAAGGTCGAAGAGCGGAAGAAAGAGCTGGCCGCGGCGCTCCAAACGGCCCAAGCCAATTTCGACCAGGCCACGAAGACGTATGAGGCGGCCGAGAAGCAAGCCAGCGAAGAGGCCGAGAAGAAAAACGTCGATGTCGATGATGCAGTCTACGCTAAGGAAATGGCAGCCATGGCGCAGGCGAAAAAAGAACTCGACGCTGCTCAGGCCGCGCTGAATAATTTCTCTACGAGACCAGGAAAAAGCGTGAGCATCGCTCGGCCAGATCTCACTGTGAAACCGGAACAGGTTGCGAAGATGGTGGAGCTCGGCCAACGGCTCTATGAGAACAAGTATGGCTGTAACGGCTGCCATAGCATTGGCGCAGATGGTGGCAAGGTCGGGCCGGCGCTCGACCGCGCAGGATTCAGATTGAACGGGACCTGGATCTATCGGTGGGTGAGGAACCCGCAGGCGATGAAGCCGGAAACCAGGATGCCGGCGCTCGGGCTCAGCGATACCGATGCCAAGGCCGTGACGATGTACCTTGGTACGTTGCGTGCGCCGAAGCCGGATGCCCCGATAGAGAAACCGGCGGGCTGAACTCAGAGCAGAAATCCCGCGACCATTCCGATGAAGACCGCGGCTCCTACCCACACATGTTGCTGAAACATGTAGAAGGCAGTGGGAGCCGGCACGGCCTGTCTGAGCTGCAGGGCTTGCCTCAGACACCACACTCCAATGGCAGCGAGCGCTGCATAGTAGATCCAGCCGATGTGGGCGAACCAGCCTGCAAGTCCCAGCAGCAGCAGCATCGCGCACAAAACTATGCCGACCGCGATCCACGTCGACGAACCGAACAACAGCGCCGAAGATTTCACTCCGATCCGACGATCGTCCTCCCGATCTTGAAGCGCGTAGATCGTATCGTATCCGATTGCCCAGCAGATCGTCGCAGCGAACAGGCACCAGGCCGGTGCTTCGATGATTCCCCGCGAGGCGGTCCAGGCCATGATGGTGCCCCAGCCGAAGGCGATACCCAATATGGCTTGCGGGATGTGGATCACGCGTTTCGCAAAGGGGTAGAGGCCGGCCAAGAGGATAGCGATCGGACTTAAGAGGATCGTCAGTGGGTCAAGGAGCAGCACGAGGATTCCGGCCAGCGAGAGCAAGAGACCGATGACCAGCAGAGCATGCGTGGTGCTGAGTTCACCAGACGCGAGTGGCCGAACCCGCGTGCGCGCCACATGTCGATCGAAGGATCGATCCGCTAAATCGTTCAGCACTACCCCCGCGCTGCGCATCACGAAGGACCCGGTGACGAAGATGGCGAACAAATGAAGCGGAGGCATGCCGCGTGCGGCCAAGACCAAGGACCAGAGAGTCGGGAGCATGAGCAGCCAGGTCCCAGTCTGGTTCTTGAGGCGAATGAGTCGGCTGATGGCCGACCAGGAGAGCCGCGGCGGCGATGGCGATCCCGGTGCCCGGGAAGAAGACTCGGTCATGCGGGTGAACTTAGCCGAGGGGTGCGGGGCTGTCAACGACGAGACTCGCAGGCTGGTTTCTCTTGTTTATTTGGTTTGTCTGGTTTGTTTGGTTGAACTAGTCTAACCAGATGAACAAAACAAACCAAATAGACCAAACAAACCGGGCCCGTCTCGCGTGTCGAGTTGTGCTCGTGGGATGCTTTTCGGTATAAGAATGCTTGTGCAGGTCACTGATTCAGCGCGTCCTTCCTTCCTGTATCGTGCAGCCTCAGGGGTTGCCGTGGGGCTGTGTGTTGCGACGTTGACGAGCTGCTCGCTCTTCTCGAGTCGAGACGACGCGACCATCGGATACTATCTCCCCCTGACCGTCCAACTGCGATCTGACCCCAGTATCGCCGGGGCGCAGCTCACCTATCAGGACGCCTGCGGCCAGAGGCAATCCTTGCCGATCAGTGCTCCACTACGGGAAACGCTCAGGCGGAAAACAGGCCGTGTCTTTGAAAAGGTCCTGACAGGTGAGACAGGATCCTCGTCAGCGCCGGATGGCTATGTCGATGCGGCGTTGGGTCTGGCCCATGTCGATCTGGCTATCCCTCGAAAGGCTAACAGGAGCTATCCAGCCACGGTCACCCTGGGGTTGAACTTTGCCTACACGGCTGCCGATGGGAGTGTTCTCTACAGCAAGAAGATTCAAAGCATTGGTCGTGGAGAGGTCGATGTCACCGAGGCTTCGTGTGAGGTACAGGGTCTCGATAAGATTGCTCAAGAGGCCATGAGTTATGTGACGGATGGTATGGCCAAGCAGCTCGGGACGTCCAACAATATTATCGATGCTGCTCAAGCACGCCAGGCCGGTGGCCCCAAGGCGGCAGCTGGTCCTGTGCCGGTTCCAATGGGTGAGCCTGCCACAGTGAAATTCCGGGCAATCTTCCGTAACGAGAATCGCAATCAGGTGCTCCGTACCGGGGAAACCGTCGCGATCGAAGTTGAAGTCAAAAATGAAGGGCCTGGAACCGCACGGGCTGTCGAGTTGTCGGTGACAACCACGCCGCCCTTGATCGAGCGGATCCCCAGCGTGGTATCTGTCGGTGATCTGCAGCCTGGCGAGGTGAAACGCGTGACGTTGGACGGCAAAGTCGGCATGGTGAAAGATGCCGTGCAGGAGGAGTTGACGCTGATTTTGCGTGCTGGGTCCCCATTGGTCCGGCTGCCGTTCGCCAAGAAGTTTCTGGTGGCGATGAAGCCTGAGTCT
Organism: Nitrospiraceae bacterium; assembly: GCA_041491905.1. Classification (GTDB taxonomy): domain Bacteria; phylum Nitrospirota; class Nitrospiria; order Nitrospirales; family Nitrospiraceae; genus Palsa-1315. The sequence goes on from JBGPVY010000162.1 coordinate 6,634, forward strand.
GTGACGGAGGCTGTGGCGCTGTCGGTCGACGTCGATCAACTGCCGAAACGGACAGGCCTACTCAAACAGCCAAAGGCTGTAGGCATTGTCATCGGCGTGGGGCGGTTTCGGGAAACCGGCATTGCCAGGGTCAAGTACGCTGCACGAGATGCGGAGGTCATGGCTAC
>JBGPVY010000330.1:0-2710 GCA_041491905.1 Nitrospiraceae bacterium
ACGCTTTCATCCCGCCGGAGGCTTGGCCCCAATCGAAGTATTCGTTCGGTGCATGGTAGCCGTGCTCGGGCAAGCTCAGGCCCAGAAAGAGGATCGGCACCTTCCAGGCTTTCTGCATGGTGACCACGGCGCCGATCGATCCGCCTTCGCGAATGAACGCCGGTTCTTTCCCAAACCCAGCCTTCGCCGCCCGCTTCACCGCTTCGACATAGGGTCCCTCAAACAGTCCTTTGAACGGCTGGAGCATCCCTTCCCGTTCGACTTTCATGTTCGGATTCAGCTTCGCCACGTGGCGCTTGAGTAACGCAAAAACCTTCTCCGGAGTTTGATTCGGCACCAACCGCATACTCACTTTGAGTTCGCCATGGCCCGGCACGACCGTCTTTACCCCGGGCCCGTGATAGCCGCCGGTCAGGCCATGCACCTCAAACGTCGGTGAGGCCCAGATCCGGTGCATGATCTGGGCGGGATCGTTCGTGCGGAGCGTCTGAAATCCATAGGCCTGCTTGAAGCTCTTGACCTGAAAACCTGACGCAAGGAAGCTCTTGATCTCCGCTTTGGTCGGCTCGACCACATCCTGATAGAACCCGGGAATCTTCACCTTGCCGGTCTTGGCATCGACGCAGGCTTGCGCCACTTCCATCAGTTCCGCGAGCGGATTACGCGCGGCGCCTCCGGTCAAACCAGAATGGGCGTCTTTCGTTCCAGTGCGAAGCGTGAGACGCGCACCCAGCAGACCGCGCAGACCATAGGGCATGGCGGGCTTTCCTTTTGCGATCCAGATGGTATCCGACACGACCACGGAATCGGGATGGGGGATGGCTTCACGATTCTTCAATCCTGCGGCAAAATTCGGACTGCCGATTTCTTCTTCCAGTTCCCAGAGAAACCGAATGTTGATTGGTACTCCTTGCTCGATTGCGTACCGTGCGCCGAACAGGGCCGAGAGTGCTGGACCCTTGTCATCCGTCGCGCCACGGCCGTGATACCGCCCGTTCTCGTTCTTGAATGCAAAGGGTGCCTGCTTCCATTCCGGCTCCTGTGCCGGTTGCACATCCATATGGTTGTAGATGGTGACCGTCGGATGATGGGCTCCGGTCATCCAGCCGGCGGACACGATCGGATAGCCGCCGGTATCCGCAATCTGAGCCTCAGCCCCCAGATCGGTGAGGACCTGCCGTGCGAAGTCCGCCATTCGCCGGATGTCGGGGGCCTTGGCTGGGTCCATGCTAATCGAAGGAATCTCCACCATCTGGCCCAGCAGATCTTCAAACCGGCGGCGGCTGTCTGTGACGTAGCGTTTTAGGCGCGCGCGATCGATCATGGATGATTCTCCAGGAAAGGTCGGCGAATTATAACGAGTTCGGCGAGGAGGCGGAAGGGACTTCTGCCACGACCTTCTGTAAAATAAAGGCATGATACACGGCAACGCATCTCGTGCACGAACGTTGGTGACTCTCCTCGCCGTCCTCTGGCTTGGGTGGTCTGTGATCGGTGCTTCCTGTGCCTCCGCCGCGGAGCCCATCACCATTCGCGAGATCATCGACGAGCCGAAGTCGTTTCATTTGAGACAGGTCACGTTGCGGGGCACTGTTCGCAATGTGACGCCGCTCGATCCCTACAAACTCCCGGCCGGCACGACGTGCTACGGCGCCTATTTGTTCTACCTGGAAGACGAGACATCCTCGATCAACGTCGCCGTCTTCGGACTCTGCGGGGTCCCGACCGTGAAAGATCCCGATGTCGAAGACGGGCAACGGGTTGAACTGACCGCCACGATCCAGTCGCCGAGTCACGGGGGCTACTATTTGAGTTTTCAAGGGGTGAAAGTGGTGGGAGAGCGGGAAGGCGTCATTCAGGCAGTGGCGGATCGAATCACCCCGCTCGCCGAATAAACGAGCAGACGAACGATGACGTTCCGACTTACCATACCGGCGGCCACAAGGATTGGATGGATCGGCACCGGCGTGATGGGATCGTCGATGTGTGGCCATCTGCTCACAGCCGGCTATCGCGTGACCGTCCATAGTCGCACACGGTCGAAAGCGCAATCATTGCTCGATCGCGGCGCGCAATGGGCCGAGAGTCCGCACGCTGTGGCGGCTGAATCCGATGTCCTCTTTACGATGGTCGGCTTTCCTCAGGACGTCCGGCAGGTCTATTTCGGCACCGATGGTATCTTATCCGGCGCAGGGACCGGAACCATCCTCATCGACATGACGACGACGCAACCCTCATTGAGCCGTGAGATTGCAGCGGCTGCCTCAGCGAAAGATCTATCGGCCATCGATGCACCTGTCTCTGGCGGCGACGTCGGCGCCAAGAATGCCACCCTCTTGATCATGGTGGGAGGCGACCGCAAAGCAGTACAGGCCATGATGCCGATCTTCGAGCTATTGGGTAAAAAGATCGTGCATCAGGGAGGGCCCGGCACTGGGCAACAGGCGAAACTCTGTAACCAAATCGTGATCGCCGGCACGATGGTCGGTGTCTGCGAGAGTTTGCTCTATGGCTACAAGGCGGGGCTCGATCTGAACCGGATGCTGGACTCCATCCGTGGCGGAGCCGCAGCCTGCTGGACGTTAGACAATCTGGCGCCGAGGATTTTGCAGCGCAACTTCGACCCGGGATTTTTCGTCGAGCATTTCATCAAAGATATGGGCCTCGCGTTGGAGGAATCGAAACGCATGGGGCTCGTACTGCCCGGTCT
>JBGPVY010000274.1:0-3681 GCA_041491905.1 Nitrospiraceae bacterium
AGGGTCTCGCCAATCCAAATGGTCAGGAGGCGTTCCCGGATGTCAGCGATCAGGCGTCTGCGGAGGCCGAGCAGAATTTTTCGATGCGTATCCGTGAGCGCGAGCAACGGTTGATCAAGAAGATCGACGAGGCGCTTGAGCGAATGGACCAGAACACCTATGGCATCTGTGAGTGTTGCGAAGAAGAGATTCCCTATCCGCGACTGAAAGCCCGCCCAGTCACCACCCTCTGCATCAACTGCAAGACGCTTCAAGAACAGGAAGAGAAAGCCCGCCGGTAATATGCTCCGAAGGGCAAAGAGCTTTCGTGTAACTTCCTACTAGTGTTTCAACGCCTTAACGCGTTGTTGGACGAGGGCGATGCGACCGGCTTCATCGGGGATACCTTCGACCAGAGCGAGATAGGTCTCGTACTCCGAGAGGGCCCGTTTAGGATTCGTGGGCTCGTAGGCCTCAGCCAAGTTGTAGCGGGCAATGGCATAGTTAGGGCGGAGGGTGACGGCTTTTTCGAATGAGGCGAGCGCATTCGCCTTGTCTCCCAGCTTGCGGTACACCGTGCCGAGGTTGTTCAGAATTTCCGGAGTGTTGGGCCTGATGGCCAACGACAGAAGCATCTCCGTCTTGGCCTGCTCGTACTGTCCCTTCCCTTCCCATGCCAGCCCCAGTTTGTGGTGAGCTTCTGCCAGCCACACTTTATTCGTAAAGCCACTTGCGATCGCTTTCTGGTAGGCAGTGGCTGCGGTATCGTAGTTCTGGGTCCCGCAGTAGGAGAGCTGCGCGGTTTGGCCGCGCGCGAATTGCTGGAGCGAGAGGAACGGCTCCTTGTCCTCTGCACCTTGACTGTCTAGCTGTTGCCCGGGCTTCTGGCCTCTTGGATTGCGCATCCGTTCCAAGAACTCGCGCCGATAGGGTGAGAACAGCCGTACATAGGGGTCGATCGTTACAGAAGCCTGGAGCAACACCGGCTGCTCGCGCGTGCCAAGGACCAAATACTGTGTCGTCGTTTTCTCGTCGCCGGTTTCGTACAGGGCGCTGGAATCCATGCTCGTCTTTGAGGACAGATTTGCCATGTTGAGATAGAACTCCACTGTTGGCTTCAGCAGCGTTAAGGTGTGGCGGAGGACTGGGTAGGGCTTCAAGTCAAGCCCAGAGGGAAAGGTAAAAACGGTTCCGACCAGCATACCATCTTCATCGAAAAAGTAGGACTCGTCGCCATGTGATGGGCTTCGGTCGGCAGGGAGAACCAACTCTTGTCCGGTGCCCCAGTCTTGTGGTTTGAGGGTAGAGGCAGGATGTGTCTTGAGGAAGTCGGACTTCGAAGTGCAGAGGGTCGTGGACTTCAGGAGGACCAGATCGCTTTCAGACGGCGGGAGGATCAGTTTTGGGGCCGGAGTTTCGCAGGCGTTCAGCAAGAGGCTCAGTCCTAGCCCGCAGACCACCCACAGTCGAAAGGGCACAGCACGAGGCGCTTGCGTGTCACGTGGATTCCGACTCACGAAGGGAGCATACACGAAACGTGAAAGGGTTTGCCAACGGGGTGACAAGGCAACGCCCGCTCTCGTGAGGAAAGCGGGCGTTGAATCTGAGAACGATATGCACGAAGAATTATCGCCGTTGGCTATCCAGCATCGAATCCTCGGACGTGTACCCGAAAAGGTACGGCATCTGGCTGGTGAGCATGTACATCGGTCGGTTCAGGCCGTAATCTATCGCGAGCCCGATAGGGTGCAAGAGAAAACCGGTCCAGCGCCAGGGGTTATCGTTAGGGGCTGCTCCGGCCGCCACATCGGTGTAGACCAAGGATGTGGGGTCCATCACACTGTAAATGCTGGCTGGGGCAGTATAGCCTCCAGCTGCATCGGCTATCGCCTGCTGCTGGGGGTTGCTGGCACAACCGACTGCGGTGGCCAAGAGGAGAATTCCCACGGCAAGAGCTGTAGTCCGCATAGATGACCTCACTTGTCTTATACGGTTCAGGGTCGACGATCTCTCGATAGACTGAAGTGTAGCCGACCGGCAGGATTCTGTCCAGAATTGGAGCGGTTCAGGCAATAGCATGAAAACCGCCAGTTAGGCCAGGGGGGTACGGATCGAAAAGGGGGAGGTGGAGAGTATGGTAGGCGATACTGGTATCGAACCAGTGGCCTCTTCCGTGTGAAGGAAGCGCTCTACCCCTGAGCTAATCGCCTACACGAGGCGAAGTCTAGCACGGGGTCATAAATCGGATCAACCGTGACGCCATGCGTCATGCGTAGCGAAGTCGCCTTGACATCCCCAAAACGCAGTTCCTACAATGCCACCGCTCTCAGTCTTTCTTCGCGGAGTTTCACTCGCATGCGCGACGACATCGTTATTATCGGGGGTGGTCTGGCCGGGTCTGAAGCGGCATGGCAGGCGGCCATGCGTGGAGCAAAGGTGACGCTCTATGAAATGCGCCCAAAAGAGATGACGCAAGCGCACAAGACCGGTGGTTTGGCAGAGCTGGTCTGTTCGAATTCGCTCGGCTCCGCGGATCTACTGAATGCCCCAGGCATCTTGAAAGAGGAAATGCGCCGTCTCAACTCGCTCATTATTCGAGTGGCGGATGAGGTACGGGTGCCAGCAGGATCGGCCCTGGCCGTCGATCGCGAGCAGTTTTCACTCAAGATTACCCAGGCGCTGGAAGGGCATCCGAACATTCGCATTCTGCATGAGGAGATTACCGAGATTCCAACGGACTGTCTCTGCATTCTGGCAACCGGCCCGCTGACATCCGACAAACTGTCTCAGGCGATTGCGCAATTGACCCACACGAAACATTTGTATTTTTACGATGCAATTTCTCCGATCGTGGATGCCGATTCCATCAATATGGAGGTCGTATTTCTCGCGTCCCGATACGACAAGGGTGGGGATGACTACCTCAACTGTCCGATGGACGAGCCGGTCTACAACGCCTTCTATGACGCGTTGCTCGCGGCGGAGAAAGTCCAACCTAAAGAATTTGAAAAGACGTCCTACTTCGAAGGTTGTATCCCCATCGAAGTGATGGCCGAACGGGGCCGCCAGACCATGCAGTTCGGTCCGTTGAAGCCGGTGGGCCTTGAGAATCCGAAGACTGGTGCGCGAGCCTATGCTGTGGTACAGCTCCGGACGGAAAACGCCCATCGCTCCTGTTACAACCTCGTGGGATTCCAGACTAAATTGACCTACGGGGAGCAGAAGCGGGTGTTTCGTATGATTCCCGGTCTTGAGCAGGCGGAGTTTCTGCGCTACGGCAGCCTGCATCGCAACACCTTTATCAATTCTCCCCAACTGCTGCGCGATACCCTTCAGTTCAAGGCGCGTGGCACTCTCTTCTTTGCAGGACAGTTGGTCGGCGTCGAGGGCTATACGGATTCCGCCGCGATGGGAGGGTTGGCAGGAATCAACGCTGCCCGTGGTCTGGCAGGGTTGCCGTTGGTTACGCCGCCGCCCACCACGGCGCATGGCTGTCTTGTGTCGTACATCACGACCACTGACCCTCGTCACTTTCAGCCGATGAATACGAATTTCGGGCTCTTCCCTCCCCTTGCCACACCGACGAGAGACAAGGAGCGCAAACGACGGCTCACGGGACAACGGGCGCTTGAGGACCTGACGGCATGGATGACGCAATTCGAGCTTTCATGACGTTCCTTGAGCTGGAACGTCATGCGTCGC
>JBGPVY010000062.1:0-13565 GCA_041491905.1 Nitrospiraceae bacterium
CGCGTAGTCCTATCAAGAGAGACCGGTCGATGTAGCGTCCGGCGAGCTTGTTAATGGTCACAATTTTATGGCCAAAAGTTGTGAAATTTTGTAAGGTTCTGTGAGCGTACGTAACGCGACATTTGGGCTTGACGCGCGCAGCCGTCGACCACCGATAGCATCGCGCGAACGTCGGCTCCTAGCTTAGCTAGCGCGTCCCAGCCGTCTCGCTATGACTCTTCGAAATGTAATCGAAGGTCCGCTCCGATAGGTAAGCGCTCGGTGAAGAGCGCCTCGCGTCGAGCGCCTGCCGGGCCGATGATCGGGGCATGGCGAACGATCCAGATGAGGTGTCCACCAAGAGCTTAGTGGACACCAAGCGGAAGTCGCGGTCGGTCAGACGGCGGCGCGAGTGGCCGGAGGCGTTGAAGCGCCAGATGGTGGCGGAGACGCTGGAGCCGGGCGCCTCGGTGTCGATCGTGGCGCGACGGCATGACGTGAACACCAAGGGCGAGCATCCGCGCGCGCACCTGAAGGACTTCCGCGGCGTCATTCATGCTGACGGCTATGCCGGGTTCAACGAGCTGTTCGTCGGCGGGCAGATCGCCGAGGCCGCCTGCTGGGCCCATGTGCGTCGAAAGTTCTTCGATGTGCACGCCGCTACTGCGTCGCCGATCGCCAAAGAGGCGCTCGACCGCGTCGGCCAGCTCTACCGCGTCGAGCAGACAATCAACGGCGCGGCCCCCGACCATCGCCGACGAGAACGGCAAGAGCGATCGAAGCCGATCGCCGAGGCGCTCGCCGCCTGGGCGGAGGAAACCGTGCGCAAGCTGTCGCGCAAGTCCGAGCTCGCCGTCGCTTTCCGCTACATGCGGGGGCGCTGGGCCGCCCTGGATGGGTACCCTCGGTTAGCTCGAGATTCAGTCAAAAGGGGAATGATCCGCCACCAATTGGGGGCCAGATGACCAGAATAAGGAGTTGTCATGCGCAGGAAATTTACTCAGACTTCGCGCCTGGAAATTTACTCAGACTTCGCGCCTTAACGCAGTGTAACAATTGGGAAGCAGCATGTTACTGCACGCGGGTGACTGGGTTGAGGTTCGAAGCCGGGAGGAAATTCTTCGCTCTCTCGATACTAACGGCCGGCTAGACGGTCTACCTTTCATGCCCCAGATGTTCGAATTTTGTGGACAGAAATTTCGTGTGTACAAGCGTGCTCACAAGACGTGCGATACGGTAAATAGTACTGGCGGACGCACACTTACCGACGGGATACACCTCGAAAACCTGCGATGCGACGGTCACGCTTATGGTGGCTGTCAAGCTGCTTGCTTGATATTTTGGAAGGCGGCTTGGCTCAGGCCAGAAAACGGGGTTTTGCTTGAAGCGAATAAAACCAATCCGTCCCTGGTGGAGAGACCCCAGCGCAAAACCAACTGTTCAGAGGAAGCCGTGCTGGCTGGAACGCTCGCCAAAGACCAGCCCGCCTTCGGTGGGCCGAAATATTCATGTCAGGCGACTGATCTCCCCGCCTTCACCCAGCATCTTCCGTGGTGGGACGCGAGACAGTATGTCGAGGATTATACCTCCGGCAACGCCCCACTTAACCGCCTGATCAGCGGCTTCGTTTACGCGAGCTACTATTACTTGAGCCGACCCGGGCGAATCCCGCTCCGAAGGCCGTTTCGGTGGCTCTATGACCAGCTGTCGGGTGTATGGGGTGGTGTTCCGTTTCCTAGGCGGAGCGGTGTGATACCGATTGGTCAGCTAACGCCCATCATAACGTTGGATCTACAACCTGGAGAATTGGTCCGGGTGAAGTCGTATGGGGAAATCCTCGCTACGCTCGATAGGGACGGCAAAAATCGAGGACTCTTTTTCGATGCGGAGATGGTGCCCTATTGCGATCGGATTTTTCGGGTGAGGTCGCGGGTATTGCGGTTCGTCAGCGAGAGGACCGGGGGGCTGGTCACCCTTAAGACACCCGCGGTCATCCTTGAGAATGTATGGTGTCAATCACGCTACAGTGACCGACGTATGCTTTGCCCGAGGAGCATTTTTTCTTGGTGGCGCGAGATCTGGCTCGAACGAGCAACGAGCAGCGCAGAGATCGGCGATGATCGCGTGATGATAAATTCAGTAAAGGTCTTAAGGTCGCCAACCAGTTGCGACGCGTAGTGTCGTTCTTTTTCGGACACGGGACGGCGGGTGTCGTCCTCGCAGGGATCAAATGCACAATTTGAAGGAGAAGGCACTATGGAGTGGCATCGCCAAGGTATTTGGCCAAGCCATAACGATGAGCATTCGTTTATTCTACCTCGCGGTACTGGCACGCCTGCTCGGCCCCGGTGACTTCGGATTAGTGGCAATGGTGACAGTTGTCACCGGCCTTTTCGACCTCTTCACTTCTGCTGGCCTTTCTTGGGCCACCATCCAGAAGGCCGAGATTACCGACCAGCAGATCTCCCAGCTGTTCTGGGTCAATATCCTCGTTGGCGGAGCGTTAGCGCTTCTATGCGCGGCCAGCGCCCCCTTGATTACCGCGTTCTATCGAGATCCTCGCCTGTTTTGGATTGTGAGCGCGCTAGCCCCCGGCTTTCTCCTCACTGCGGCCGGCGTCCAGCATTCTGCGCTGCTGCAACGTAATTTGCGTTATGCAACAGTGAGCACCATCGACATTTTGTCCCAACTTGGGGGCGCTGGTCTCGGGATAGCCTTGGCCCTGACCGGATACGGCTACTGGGCGTTGGTCGTTACGCTGGTCGCGTCTCCCGCCCTCAATACGGTTGGTTGCTGGCTTTCTGCGGGCTGGCTGCCGCGAAGACCACGTTGGGGAGTCGAGGTCCGGCCGCTGTTAAGCTTTGGCGGAACCCTCACACTCAATGGCATCGTCGTCTACATTGGTTATAATCTGGAGAAAGCTATCCTCGGCCGCTACTGGGGCCCCGACGTCCTCGGAGTGTATACGAGGGCGGTCCAGCTAATCAATCTTCCAGTTAGCAGTATCAACTCTGCCGTTGGTGGTGTCTTTTTTTCTGTGCTCTCGCGACTCCAGGAAGATCCGGTCCGCTTTCGTAGCTTCTTCCTCAAGGGGTACTCCCTGGTAATGGCGGTTACGGTCCCCGCCACGATGTTCTCTGCCTTGTTTGCCGAGGAAATCGTTACGGTCATACTGGGTCCCGGCTGGTCGGAGGCGGTAACCATTTTCCGCTTGATGACACCGACCATCCTGGCATTCGGCATTATCAACCCATTGGGCTGGCTACTGCTGTCCATCGGCTTGCAGAAGCGCAGCCTGAAGATTGGGCTGGTTCTCGCACCGCTTGTGATCACAGCCTACTCACTCGGCCTACGTTACGGTCCTACCGGTGTCGCGTTCAGCTATTCGGCAGTGATGATGCTGTGGCTCTTTCCGCACGTCGCGTGGTGTCTCCACGGCACGCCGATTTCGATTAGGGACCTCGCTAAGGCGATAGCGGGTCCCTTTCTGGCCGGTGGCCTAGCTGCGGCGTGTACCTTCGAATTGTGGCGCCATCTCGGCCAGGAGCTGCCTTCGGTGTTACGGCTTGCACTCGGAGGCGCCACTATGAGCGTCGTTTACGGATGGATATTGCTCTTCATGGTTGGACATCGCGCGTTTTATATCAATGTTATCGCGACTCTGAGGCGGCCGTCGAGGCTCGGCGTTTGATGCCGAAGATCCAGGCCGGCATTGTCACGGTACGCAGCGGCGCGACAACTGGGCGGGAAACGCATGCAAGATGCACGAGTACTCGTTGCGGGCGCATCCGGCGATATTGGACGGGCGATCGCCATCGAGCTGCTTCAAGCCGGCGCCGAGGTCCTCATGTTGGGACGCAGCCGGGAGAGACTCGCCGCCGGCCGGCTGCCTGACAGCAGGCACAAGCCCGAATACCTGGCGCTCGATCTAACTGATTTGGTTGCGGTAGCGCGAGCCGGTGCCGAGATTGTCGGCAGCGGGAAACTGGATGTGCTGGTGTTGAGCTCAGGAATATACGTGCGCTCCCAGGATCCGGAGACGTTCCGTCGTCAGCTCGACGCTAATCTTACCGGCCCGTACGCATTGCTCCAAGCGATACTGCCCATTCTGATAGAGCGCAAAGGCCAGATCATCTTCCTCAATTCCAGCCAGGCACTCAGCGGAGCGGCGGGTGTGGGCCAGTATGCGGCGACCAAACACGCCGCCAAGGCTATCGCCGACAGTCTTCGTGCTGAGGTGAATGAGCGCGGCGTGCGCGTGACATCTCTCTATCTTGGACGGACGGCCGGAGAGAGGCAGCGCGAGATATTCAACATGGAGGGGCGCCCGTATCACCCGGAGAGCCTCATCCAGCCGTGCGACATTGCCCGAACAGTGATATATCTGCTGCAGATGCCGCGTACAGTCGAAGTGACTGATGTCCTGATGCGGCCGATGCAAAAAGTGTGAATCTGTTTCGGTGAGCGCAACCGTCCGTCCTTTGCGGGCGCAGCGGACGTCGATTCGCGCAGCACCGGGATCGTAAGCGCTCCGGGAAAGCGCCAGATTAAGCGGCGGCGCGATCGGGGACGGCGGGCTGGAGTTCCCGGGTAGAAGTTGGGCGACAATGCCGGGCCGGGTGGTCGGCAATGCGGACGAGCAGGTCAGCGATGTAGAGCTGCGGGTCGAGGCGGTTGAGCTTGGCGCTTTCGATCAGCGAGTACATTGCGGCGGCGCGCCGGCCGCCGGCGTCGGCGAACAGATAGTTCTTGCGGCCGATGGCAATTGTCCGGTCATTTTGCCCATGTCGGGCAGGAGGTCGAAGTCCATTATCACTGGCATGCACTCTATGGGCGTCGCGTTCGACGCCAGTATGTTGAACGGACCGCCGGCGGCGAGGTGGTTCATGTCGAGGTAGCGCCCGGTGTGGTGATCGTGGTGACGGCATTCGTCGTTCGGCGAGCGCCGGCTGCACGAGGCGGCGACGGAATAGAGCGGCTGCGCTAGCGGTATGATCGGAGCCTACCTCTAGCGACAGCTTGGACTGCCCCGTCTAGGCCGATTGGCTGAGGCGCTCCCCCCGAAAGCTAGGCTCCCCGAGGTGTCGCAAGGCCCTAGGCTGCCAGTTGCGGAACGTGTCGAACGGCGGCAAGAGGGGCAAAGGTTTGCATGAGTGTGCAAGCACTAGAAATCGAGGGTAACTGCGTCACCGCGGAGGGCGGTCGCTGCCGACTCTGTGGTGAGGCGCTCACGCAGAGCTTCGTCGATTTGGGCATGTCGCCACTCTGCGAGAGCTACGTCACCCGCAATCAGCTCGACCGGATGGAGGCGTACTATCCGCTCCAGGTCCTGGTCTGCGGCAGGTGCTTCCTCGTACAGCTGAAGGAGTATGTCAGCCCGGCTGACATCTTCAGCGAATACGCCTACTTCTCATCCTATTCGACAAGCTGGCTCGAGCACGCGAAGCGCTATTGCGAGATGATCCAAGCCCGGCTCGGCCTGGGCGCGCGGAGCCTGGTCGTGGAATTGGCAAGCAATGACGGGTACCTGCTGCAGCACTTCCGTCCGCTCGGAGTATCGGTGCTTGGCATCGAGCCGGCTGTCAACGTTGCCAAGGCGGCCCTAGACCAGGGTGTGCCGACGCTGGTCGAGTTCTTCGGGACCCAACTGGCGGAGCGGCTAGTGAAGGAGGGCAGGCGGGCAGACCTTATCGTCGGTAATAACGTGCTGGCTCAGGTCCCGGACCTCAACGACTTCACTGCCGGCGTGGCCCGCCTGCTCGCGCCCGAGGGCGTCATCACGCTGGAGTTCCCACATCTCGAGCGACTGATGGCTGAGAGCCAGTTCGACACGATCTACCACGAGCATTTCTCCTACTTCTCGCTGGTCACGATCGAGCGTCTCGCGGCGCGGCACGGCTTGATGCTGTTCGACGTCGAGGAGCTCCCCACGCATGGCGGCTCGCTCAGGGTCTATCTCGCCCATGAGAGATCGTCCTACGCGGTTGAGCCAGCCGTGGCGCGACTGCTCGAGCGCGAGCGCCGCCTGGGGTTCGAGGACCTTTCGACCTATCGCGCCTTCGCCGAGCAGGTGAAGCAAACCAAGCGCCGGCTGCTCGCATTCCTGATCGAGGCGAAGGACGCCGGCAAGCGGATCTGCGGTTACGGGGCGCCCGGCAAGGGCAACACGCTGCTGAACTACTGTGGCATCGGGACGGATTTCCTCGACTTCACCGTCGATCGCAGTCCCTACAAGCAAGGCCGCTTCACGCCGGGCATGCACATCCCGATCCGGCCCGTGGAGGCCATCGATGAGGCGCGCCCCGACTTCCTGCTGATCCTGCCGTGGAACCTCAAGGACGAGATCGTCCGGCAGATGAGCCACATCGGAGACTGGGGCGGCCGTTTCGTGGTGCCGATTCCCGAGGTCACTTTGATCGATCCGAAGGAGGTGCGGTCATGAAAGTGGTGCTCTTCTGCGGCGGTCTGGGGACGCGCATCCGTGAGTACGGCGAGAACACGCCGAAGCCGATGATCCCGATCGGCAACCAGCCGATCCTCTGGCATGTGATGAACTACTACAGCCGGTATGGGCACCGGGACTTCATCCTCTGCCTCGGCTACAAATCGAACGTCATCAAGGAGTTCTTCCTCAGCTATCAGCCGCACGCCTATGCGGACTGCGTGGTCACCGGCTTCGGCCGCAAGGTCGAGCTGCTCGGTCAGCCCGAAGAGGACTGGCGCGTCACGCTCATCGACTCGGGAATCTGGCGCAGCATCGGCGAGCGACTCTGGGCCGTGCGAGACCAGGTGAAGGGCGAGGAGGTTTTCCTCGCCAACTACAGCGACGGTCTGACCGACGTTGATCTCGACGACATGATCGACCGCTTCCGCAAGAGCGGCAAGGTCGCCTGCTTCCTCGCGACGCGGCCGCCGTCCACCTATCACCTGGCCGATATCGCCGATGATGGGCGGGTGCGCGCGTTCCGCTCCTCCGACCGGTCGGATATCTGGATCAACGGCGGCTACTTCCTGCTGCGGCGCGAGATCTTCGACTACATGAACGAAGGCGAGGAGCTGGTGCTCGAGCCGTTCAGCCGTCTGGTTGAGGCCGATCAGCTGCTTGCCTACAAGCACTACGGCTTCTGGCGTTCCATGGACACGCTGAAGGACCGGCAGGTCCTGGAAGACATGGTCGAACAAGGTCGGATGCCCTGGCGGCCCGGCGGCGAGAACGAGCGGGCCAAGAGATTGTCGATTGCCGCGCCATGATGGCCTTGCCGCTGGCGCGGCCCGGCGAAAGGCTTAACGTCCTTTGCCTCGGAGCCCATGCCGACGACATCGAGATCGGGGCAGGAGGCTCAATCCTCGGCTGGATCGCCGCGGGCGTGCAGTTGGAAGTCGAATGGTGCGTCCTCAGTGCCGATGGCCGACGAGCCGACGAAGCGGAAGCGTCGGCCGCGGCATTCCTTTCCGGGGCCGCCGTCAGGCGGGTGAGACTTGCGGCCTTCCCCGACAATCGCTTTCCCACCCATTCCGATGCCATAAAGGACTGGCTGCTGGCGGTGCGCGACGAGGTTGCGCCTCAGGTAATCCTGACGCACCAGCGCAGCGATGCGCACCAGGATCACCGGGAGGTATGCCAGCTGACCTGGAACCTGTTCCGCGATCACTTGATCCTGGAATACGAGATCCCGAAGTGGGACGGCGATCTCGGGCAGCCGAACCTCTATGTTCCGCTCGTCAACTCCGTGCTCGAGCACAAGATCGAGTTGCTTCTCGCGCACTTCGGCACACAGAGATCGAAAGATTGGTTTCAGGCGGAGACCTTTCGCGCCCTGGCTCGACTGCGCGGTATCGAGTGTCGGGCCCCGAACCAATGGGCCGAGGCTTTTTTCGCTCGGAAGCTGCTTCTCGCCTAATACCGACGCCCCCTAATGAAGACCGATCGGCCCAGGCCGATGGAGATCATCGACCGGGGCTGATTGGCATGGTGGTCCAGGGTTGGCAGCAGTGGCTGAGGATAGCACCGTAAAATCCGAAGATCTGGTTGGAGGTCCAGTGGCAGCTGCTCCGAGCGGCACGGAGATCGAACCGGCTTCCCGAGCCGGAATGTTGGAGGACAGCTCAACCAAAATGATCCCATAAGAATGATCTTAAAATTCAATGCTTGCCGCCCATAGTAGTTTGTCACGACATATTTGCATTACCCATTTTAGAATTTTGACAGGCAACCAGCTTACCACTTTAAGACAGCTGTCGCTCGCGGCCGTATTAATACATTTTCGTCCGCGTCCAATTTTGTAATCCGTACTTAACTGGTATCGAACGGCACGTATCACTATGCCAGCGACATTCCTTTCCGACAACGCAGCGGGAGACGAACAATGAGGGTGATGCAACGGTCCGAGATCGATGGAACGGCAAACGATACCCCTGTCGATGTAGCGATCGTAGGAGCGGGTCCATACGGCCTGTCGATTGCTGCCCATTTGCGAGCAGCTGGTGTCCCGCCCTATGAGGCGCCCGCGGCCACTAGACTAGCCGTTTCCTCCAACCGTAACCCTTATGGCCAAGGCGGCAAGGGGGCCTCCCAGTCTTATCCTTGCCGGGTGAAATTCAGGAGCGCACGATGAATGGTCGGGTCGCATTGATTACGGGCGTGACGGGTCAGGACGGTGCTTATCTGTCCGAGCTTCTGCTCAACAAGGGCTACGTCGTTCACGGCATCAAGCGCCGCTCCTCATCGTTCAACACTGCCCGTGTCGATCACCTACACCACGACGCACATGAGGGCGGCTCGCACTTTGTGCTGCACCATGGTGATCTGACGGATGCAGCCAACCTCATTCGCCTGATTCAGGAAGTGCAGCCGCAGGAAATCTACAATCTTGCGGCCCAGAGCCATGTACAGGTCAGCTTCGAGACGCCGGAGTACACGGCCAACGCGGATGCCCTCGGCCCGCTGAGATTGCTTGAGGCAATCCGAATCCTGAAGCTTGAAGAGCGAGTGCGCTTCTATCAGGCCTCGACCTCCGAGCTCTACGGCCTGGTCCAGGCCGTGCCCCAGGACGAGAAAACGCCCTTTTATCCCCGCAGCCCTTACGGTGTCGCCAAACTGTATGCCTACTGGATCACGGTGAACTATCGAGAGGCTTACGGTCTGCATGCCTCAAACGGGATCCTGTTCAACCACGAGAGCCCGATCCGCGGCGAGACCTTTGTCACGCGCAAGATAACACGCGCGGTTGCGCGCATTCACCACGGCCTGCAACACCATCTCTATCTCGGCAACCTCGATGCGAAGCGCGACTGGGGGCACGCCCGCGACTATGTCGAAGGGATGTGGCGCATCCTCCAGCAACCCGAAGCTGACGACTACGTGCTTGCGACCGGCGAGACCCACACGGTGCGGGAGTTCGTCGAGCTCGCTTTCGCAGAGATAGGCCGCAGGCTCGTATGGTGTGGCAAGGGTGACGGCGAGCATGGCCTCGACCCCGAGCGCGGCGAGGTGCTGGTTCGCGTGGATCCCCGCTACTTCAGGCCAGCCGAGGTCGAGCTGCTGCTGGGCAATCCGGCCAAGGCACGGGAGAAGCTCGGCTGGCGACATCAGACCGCTTTTGAGGAGCTGGTCAGGGAAATGGTCAGCGCCGACCTAGGCGCGGTACAGCGCGAATTCCACCGCGAGCTAGAACCTGCATGACCGCGACCTCCGCAGCCCGATTGCTCTCGACTAACACGAATAATCCAACAACGGATTTTAGACTGTGTTGTTGCCACGAGCCACGCGAGGTCTCACCCGCCGCCGAATGCTACTAGGTGTGCATGCAGGGGGCCTGTTGGCGGTGCTGATGCCGCGCGTCGGACGTTCAGCGACCCCGCCAGCGACGCGGACATATGACTTGATGCAAGATTTCGGGGCGCGACCGGGGACCGCCCCAGCGAGCGTCAGCGCGACGACGCGCGCCCTGATGGCTTTCCACGTCGAAGCCGGTAAACGCACAAACCCAACGCTGCCAGGGGCGTATGCCGATGCGCGTTGGGACACCCGTATCGTTCTGAAAATCTCAGCTGGAACCTTCCGGCACGCCTACAATCGCTTTGGGATGGGCATCAAATATTTGACCCTCCATGGTGCCGGAAAGACGCGGACGTTCCTACAGAATTCCAATATCACGAGTTGGTATGATGCCATTGCTTTTCGCTCGTGTGCGCCGGACTATTTTAATGATCCGGATTCGCCACTCAATCTCGGATACTACATCTACACGGCCGAGGCGGATGCCACCTCCGTCGTCCTTAAATCGCCGGCCTATGCGGGCGCCGTGCCGGTCGGAAAATGGGTGCTGGTCATGTCAATGAGCCGTCAGCTGTATGGTTGGCCACCTGCGATGTCCCGCTACGAATGGGCCAAGGTGACCAGCAAGGATGGCGCGATCATCCGTTTCGATCGCCCCTTGACGATGTCCCACCGCGATGACTGCCCAACGCTGGGTGTTGCGCGCGACGCAGGCAATTCCCTCGATTCCGCAGGTCCCGCGGCGATCGTTCCGATCGACACCGACCGCAAGCCCGTCGGCGAACTGCACATCTACGAGGGGTTCACGGCGCTGGCCCATCCTAAATGGGATCCGTCCTGGGGCGACCCGGTATCGACCGATGTGTTCCAGATTCTGGGTTGCATTGAGGCACGCGTGGTCGACTGCGACTTCGAGAATGCCGTTGGCATGACGCAGATCAAATCACTGACATTGACCGGTTGCAGTTACAAATTCGACGAATCCGACAAGCTCATCGGCCAATGCAACTATGTCGACTGTCAGGTCGCCAAAACCGTCGGTCACACCCAGCAACTGCAGTGGACGGTCGAGGGGGGCCAGATTGGCACCCTCACGAACATGTCGGCGGTCAACGCACGCCTATACAAGGTCGCCGTCATGAACCACATTGCATTGGATAGCGCGCAGCCAACGGACGAGTGCATTCTCGACAGCGTGATGTTTGCCGGAGGCAATCATGACGACCCGATCGTCTCACCCAATCCCGTCCCCTACACTTTCACGATCGGACGAGATGTGCAGCTGGTCAACACAACGGAATTGCGGGTGCGAAAAACGGGTATAGAGTTTGGTCAGCCGTTCACGGAAATCACCACCCGATGGGGCATCGGGCACACGGTCAACGTCAACGGGGCCTTTGTCAAGGGCTCGATGCTGGTCGGCGTGACGGGCGACGATACGTTCATCCATGCAAGCTTCTCAGGTATTTCGCTTAAGCTCGGAGACAGGGTCTGGGTCGCACCACTACAGCGTTTGGTGGTGCGCAACTGCATCGGACGGGGTACGCGACGGCAATGGAGCGTTCCGTTCGTCCACAACATCCCTGAAGTGGTCTGGCAAGCAAACAGCGGCGACTAAACTAGACCACATGGCCGCCTGAGTAGGAGGCGACCCGTCTCCGATGCATGAGGCTCGGCACCCGCCTATCCGGCGCAACCCTCGTTACCTGCATACTGTGAGACGGGTCGCCGCGCTTAGTTTGAATGTAACAGACTCAACCGACGAGCCGATCGCCCGTTTGTTTGATCGTGATCGCCATCGCCTCGCTTCATAACCCGATCGGAAGCGCAAAATCAGGCCAGTTTCTGTCCTTGTCAGAGATCGCGGTAACGCACAACGGCCATTCGATTGCGAACGCCGGATCGTCATGGCGAACGCCGTCCGCAGCATCCGGCACATAGTATTCCGATATCAGGTACCCGACTTCCGTGTCGTCACTCAAGCTCTGATGGCCATGCGCAAAACCCTTCGGAATGTAAAGTCGGCGCCGATTCGTTGCGGTCAGCTCGAATCCCTGCCACCTGGCAAAGGTCGGGGAATCTTGCCGAAGATCGACTACGACATCCCAGATCGCTCCCTTGAGGCAGGTCACGAGCTTCACTTCCTGGTGGGGCGGACGCTGAAGATGCATGCCCCGCAGGGTTCCTATGGTGCGGGAAGACGAGATACTGTGCTGGGGAAAAGTCGCCACAAGTCCACGTTCGGTGAATTCCCGGGCACAGAACGTGCGCGCGAAGAAGCCCCGTTCATCCTCACCCAGTTCCGGATCGATGAGCCACACACCGGAAAATTCGGTTTTCTGGAAATGCATGTAACACCTCAGCATGACCGTCAAGCACGATATTTCAGTAGCCGACCTCCAACGTCGTTCAAGACGCGCACGATCCGCTCCGGCGCATCCCCTCGGCGGCACAAATGACCAATGGGTGGGATGACCACCGTCCTCGGTGAGGTGCGCCAGGCGAATTTCAACAGTTCGGCGGCGATGCGAGCTTCGCCACGACAGAAGTGGGAGAAGGCGCACCAATAAGCACGCTCCCCCAGACTTCTTCGCGCCCTGTGCAGCAGGCGGCGCGAGTCGGGAAGCATGAGGCCTTCGCGCGCAAAAAAAGAGATGAACGCCGCTTCATATTCGATGTCCCAGGCATGGACGTTGGGAACCACGGCGGACTGGTTTGCCGGGTGGGTCCGAGCGATCCCTTGCACCTGCGCAGTTTCAGCGGCATTTCCTTGGCAAGCAAAGCGCATCCACATTTCGAAATCGTCAGTGTGCGTTAGTTCTTTACGGTAGTAGCCGACCCGCTTCTGGACCGACGTTCTGACCACCGCGGTGGGGCCGGGGATGTGGTTCCTGCCGGTGGAGCAGAATTTTTCCAGGAGTTCCATGCCGGGCAGGATCCGCCACTGCCCATCGCCATTGGCGTTTCCGAGCGTGGGAAGGGGCTCGGTCAAGGGCACGCTGAGCACAGCGCCGTAGACGAGGTGGACATCTGGCTGCTGCTCCATGAGGAAGATCGCGCGCCGGAGGGCGCCCGGGACCAAGAGGTCATCCGCACAGAGCACGAGAAAGTAATCGCCTCGTGCCCAGTCAATCCCTTCGTTGAATGAGGCATGCGGTCCCAGATTGGTGCGTCGCGCCACCACCTCGACACGAGAGTCCTGGGCGGCCAGCTGGCGCGCTACCTCGACGCTATTGTCAGAGGAAGCATTGTCGATCACGAGAACGCGCAGCTCGGCGATGCCCTGGGTCAAGACGCTTGTGATGCACTCGTTCAGCAAGTGACCGTATTGATAGGAAGGCACCACGACATCAATGCTGTCCATTACTCAACCCCGGTGCTACGATCTGCAGACCACAAGTCGTTGCCCAAGAAGCGCGGCCAGACAAGAGCAGAGTTACCATGGAAGCGCGGAACTCGGTCATTCGGCGTAGGGGCTGGAGAGGTATCTACACTACAGCCTTTGGGCAATAGAAGCGTATCGACCGGGTGCGCCGATGCAGGTGATCTCGGCGTCGGGACCAGCCCGAGAGGAGCAATCTTCCTCACCTCTCGTACTCCCATTCTGCGGCTCCTCAGTGCTGGTGATTTAAAGGATGCACCTGACGCAGGTCCCTGCTCTCGATCTTCCGGCACATCCCGCTGCCGTTCCCGGCGAGCAGACCGCGCTCGCGGAGCAGTGCCGCGGCGTCCGCCACGACAGCGAAGGGCAGGTCAGCCCGCTCGGCGATGTCGAGCAGGGAATGCGCGCCGTCGGCGAGGTTGAGGA
>JBGPVY010000275.1:0-3674 GCA_041491905.1 Nitrospiraceae bacterium
AGGGCAGCGGTAAACTGCTGAAGATCATCGAGGGTGGTCGCGGCCAGGACTCGCCGCCATCGGTCATGCTGTGGTCCGGTTGATCCGAGCTCATCGTCCAACCAACGATCCCAATAAGACTGAAACAATTCCTTGAAACGTGATCCATCATCCTCTTGAAATGATGGATCAATCTCAGACTCCACAGGATGAAGCAGCAAGAGGTGCGCGGCAAAACTATGCAAGGTCCCAATCTGGGCCTTCTCCAATTGTTCAAGCGCCGTCCTGGACCGTTCGCCTACTTGCTCAGCCGAGAGATGGTAACGGGTCCTGAAGATGGCGAGCATGTCATCGGCCTGCTCGGTCAAACGAAGGAGTTGTGCGCGGAGTCGCTGCTTCATTTCAGTTGCAGCTTTGTTGGTGAAGGTGAGGGCCACGATCTCTGTGATGGCCAAGGGGTTTGGCTCTCTCAGGAGGAGGTTAAGGATACGATTGACGAGGATCGTGGTCTTGCCGGTCCCGGCTCCCGCAACCACCACGACATTACGGTCCCAGGTGGTTTCCGCCAGGAGCCGATCCTGGGAGTCCGCGAGTGTTAGTACATCACTCATCATTTACTTTCTGCCTTCTCAACCGGCGTAAGACTCGGGCCTGAGGCGATCGATAAGAGCGCCACCAAGCCATGGCGTCGTGGCGGCGGCAGGCGCCAGAAAATTCGCAGTAGTCGCAATAGCCATCGGGAAGAATAAAAAACTCTCTGCGCGCGATGCCTTGGATCAATATGGAGAGCGTCTGTCGGATCAAGTCACCGGTGTGGCCGGTCCAGAGACCTGCGTCAAACGTTGAGCGAGAGACAGGCTGCTTCCACTGCGGAGCCAGGAAAAGCAAATGGACCTCGGTTGGTGCAGGTAGCGACGGCAGCGTCATGCGGGCATAGAGCGGTGGTTGCAGCCGAAATCCTCGCACAGCCGACAGAGCAAGGTTTCGATCCACGGCAGTGATCTCATTCCCCTGCTTAAATTTATAGTCCACGATACGGAGCGCGGGAGGCTCAGCGCGATAATCGACACGGTCCAAGGTTCCGCGAAGCGTCAGGGGAACCGATGACGCATCAGATTCCAGCGGAACGATTCCCTGGGCGGCAACTTCAAATGCAACAGGGCGAAATCCGGTTGCCTGATACTCCGCCTGGTCGGAAGAGACGGCAGCTGTGACCAACTCTGTCACCTGCTCGCGAGCCAGCGTCCAGAGCAGGGCGTGCCCCGTCCCCTGGCTTGCAGCATGGGCGGCAAACGTATCGGTTACTGCCTGATGCACTGTGGATTGCACCGTGACCTCGGGCAGCGAGTCATCCGGCCACTGGAGCAGTACCAACCGTTCGTAGCTCACACGAAGCGATTCATGAACAAGGGTTCCGAGCATTACGGGAGGCAGGTGGTCGTGATGGAGCCGTCGCAGAGGCTTCAAACGAAGAACTTTTTCTGCGAAATACTGGAAGGGACAGGTCGCATATCGTTCCAATGCTGTCGGCGAAAAGCTCCGATCCGTGGCAGTCGGTAAGGCAGGAGCCTGTGCACCGATCATGCCGTCGAACGGACCAAGCTCGGGGGATTCTCGCTCGATAGTTTTCAGGGTGGAGAGGCCCTGTTCAACGAGGGGCCGGTCGCGTCCCATCGCATCCAGTAGGGGTAACGCATCGTGGCCCTGCAACAGGCAACCCAAGGCCAACTCCTCGACCGGCAACAGGTCTTGAATCGACGGCTGTTCGCTGATCCGCAGGGTCAGCCGTCGAGGGACCGTCTCTTCCGGCTTCGCGACGAATCGTGGGTCGCGCAGCGCCATGGCGATGAAGCCGGACGGCGCCATGACTCGTCCTGTTTCGTCGGCGCGCTGGTAGGACAGATACAGCCGATTGGTGGCCGAGCGGCTGAGGAGTTCAAACAATAATAATTCCTCTTCATGCCCGGCTAATTTCTCATCGATCTTGTAGCCCAGGGTCGATTCCAGTACGACACGTTGACGGTCACGAAGAAATGGGTCTTCACGCACGTACCGTGGAAAGAGTTTGTCGTTCATGCCAAGCACAAAGAGCGCCCGAACTGTCCGGCCGCGGGCGGTCATGGCATCCAGCACCTGAACACCCTGGTGCCGGTCCTCTTCGATGGGAATGCTGGTCTCGTCCAATACCCGCCGGAACAATTCGGCCCATTCCTCCCATGAGAGGTCCCCTCCAAGCGGGTCCAACTGCTGCAGACGGACCAACGAGGATCGGATAAGCGAGCCAACCTTGGTGAGATCGGCAGGCTCGGGAAGTTCCGTCGAAGGAGCGGCGAACAGGTCAGGCACGTGAACATGGGATTTCATCAGCGTGAGAAATGCGTCGGTCAGTGTCCCGATCGATCCTTGCGCAGGAAGCGCCCGGCAATCGTGAATCAGTTGCGAAACGAGCTCCCACAAGTATGTCAGCTGAGAAGTTTCGCACGTCCCAACCATTGTTTGATCATCTTCGTCAGGCTCCGTTTCTGCATCGCGAAGAATCGACGAACTGGCCGGCTCTGCCAGACGCCTCCATTCCGCTTCCCCTTGAGTAATACCCAAGGTGTAGACGAGGGAGCGCCAGATATCAGGCCGGAGACTCGCTCTGGCGGAGCCAGCGCCCTGGGCGTGACAGAAAGGCGACGTGACCACATCCAGCATGGCCGCACGGTCGAAGTCATGTAGTGGAAGCGAGGCAAGGCGCAAGAGGGTCTTGACCAGTGGTTCGCGCGACAGCGGCCGCCCGGCCGTTGAGGTGAAGGGCACTAGATGATGATCGAACACCGATTGCAGCCGCGCCTGGTAGGGCTCCAATGTACGAGCCACCACTCCGATCTCGTCGAAACGATAGCCGTTCACCTCGACCAAGGTCAGGATTTCACGGCAGACCCTCGCTAATTCCTCTTCGACCCCGATCACGTTTGTGACGGAGAGTTCGACCTGCTTCGTTGTTCCGGTTCGGTCCCCTTCCCCACTCCGATCCTCATGGGTGTCTGCCAGCGGGAGAAGATGGCGCTCGAAAAATTGGCGGGCAAAGAAAAAGGCCGGGAAATCCTGTAGCGGAAAGTATAACGTGGTCGAAGCAATGCGGATCACCGATTCGAAGAACGAGAGTTGGACCTGCGAGAGGTCGTAGAAACCATAGTAGAACAGGCGTTGCAGCCCATTGAGAAACGAGGAACCTGAGAGATCCCGGCCGAGTGAGGCAGCCAAGTCATCCGGAGAACCGACCCCAAGCGACCGGCTTGCTTCCATGATGGCCGCATGCAGGGTGAACATGGAACGGAGCCAGGTTCGGTCATCCTCCTCGAACACCCCTTCCGTCAGGGCCTTCAAGGCCGTCGTTGGCGCGACCACCGCGTCTTTCAAATCGCGCACCGTCGCCCAGAGGCCTTTCCAGGTTCCTGGTGAGGCAGACAAGCGCGTGAGCGGCTCAAGCCCTGGAAGCTTGCGCCGAACCACCTGCCGCACCAATTGCTCGAAGAAGAAATCGTCGACCAGTTGCAGAGTCGGTTCCGGACTGGCCTCGGAGACCGCCGCGAGATCATCACGCAGGCGGAGGGCCAGCTGATGGAACGTCAGAAAGTAGATGTTGAGAAAGGTGCGAGGCTCGTGACGGGTGAGTAACTGTTTCAGGTGCTCGACCAGGGAGGCCGAGG
>JBGPVY010000079.1:0-11192 GCA_041491905.1 Nitrospiraceae bacterium
ATATTCTGGCGACGGCCTCGTTGGCAGAGCACTGTGTCAGGGTAGAGGTGGACGTCGAGCCGCGGCGAGCGAAAGACCCCTCAGATCACACATTCTTATGGGCGGAGTTTTCGGTCTAATAACCACGAGCGCAACGTCCACACCTGCCCAATTCGGTCGGTTCAGCAAGTCGTCCTTACCGACCGAACTAGCTCACGAGTTCGAACGAACCATCAAGCCGCATTCAGGACCCGCTGCTTCACGCGCAACGGGGTCACGCGATTCTGTGCAATTAACGGATCGAGGACCAGCCCGCAATTGATACAGCGGAGCACCGCGGCTTCCTGCGAAAACTCTGGCCGCCACTCTTTCACCATCAGCCCTTTGCATTTTTGACAGGTCATGGTGTCCACCTCCTGCTCTCATGTGTTCCAGCGCCGACGAGTCGGCCTTGCACAGGGGGGACTCTAGCATTGCAAGATTAATAGGGTGTTAACTGGCAGTTAAAATTCTCTAATGTCTATACAAGACGATATGCATGATGTTGCGGTGATCGGTGCGGGCGCCGCCGGACTGACGGCCTCGATTTTCGCGGCAGAGGCGGCCGCGCAGGGCGATCGTCCGCAGAACATCGTGCTTCTCGATGGCGCGAAGACAATCGGCGCCAAGATTCTCGTGTCGGGAGGAGGGCGGTGTAACGTTACGCAAGATGTTTTGACACTCACCGATTTCTTCGGCAATCGCCATATCATTAAGAACGTGCTGATCGCATTTCCGGTTCAGGCCACGATCGACTGGTTTGCCTCTCTGGGTGTCGACCTCAAGCGCGAAGAGACCGGCAAGCTCTTTCCGGTGACCGACAAGGCGCGAACTATCCTAACCGCACTCGTCGATCGATGTCGCGCGCTGGGTGTCATCATTCATCCTGACCATCGCGTGACGGGCGTCGATCGTCCTCCTGGTCCCCAAGCTGGGTTCTTAGTTCATCATACTCACGGAACGCTGCATGCCAGGAAGGTCATTCTGGCGACCGGGGGCCGGTCAATCCCCAAATCGGGGAGTGACGGGTTTGGGTACAGCCTCGCCCGCCGAATCGGCCACTCCGTGACCGCCACCGTTCCGGCGCTCGTGCCGCTCATTCTTGAGGACACGATGTTCCACAAGCACCTCTCCGGCCTCTCGCAGGAGGTCGGACTGACGACGGTTGTGAAGAGTCGCAAAGTCGACTGCCGAACAGGAAGCTTGCTCTGGACGCATTTCGGGATGAGTGGACCAGTCGTGATGGACGCGAGCCGCTTCTGGACACTCGGGCATGAGCAGGGAGAAACCGTCGAGATCTATGGAAACTTCTTGCCCGGTCAGACGCAAGAGCAGGCGAAGTCGTGGTTTATGGAACAAGCGACGGACAATTCCCGGCGATCATTGCTGAAGACATGGGCTCAACAGATACCGGAGCGGTTTGCCGAGGCGCTCTGTTCCTACGTCGAATGTGATCCCAGGACGGCGGTTGCACAACTGCCGAGAAAAGACCGAGATCGTCTGCTCGCTGCGCTGACCAAGTTCAAATTCCCAGTCAAGCACGATCGAGGTTGGAACTATGCCGAAGTTACGGCCGGTGGGGTGCCGCTCGAAGAAATCAACTTTCGGACGATGGAATCAAGGCTGGTGCCTGGTCTCTATCTGATTGGCGAGATCCTCGACTGCGATGGTCGGATTGGCGGCTTCAACTTCCAATGGGCCTGGGCGACGGGATTTCTGGCTGGCCGGGCGGTCGCGCCCTGTAGTTGATCAAATCACCTGCAAGGTTGCTGAAACGCCCTCTCCGGACTAGCAGGCTGCCGGTGGGGTTCCTTCCTCTTAGGCCGCATTGGCTTGTGGTCTGGCGTCGTCCTTCAACGTCCCAAACTTGGACTCATATTCGGCGACCACGCGATTGAGCACGGCAGCCAATCGCTTCGCCGCATGGGGGTTCAGCACGATACGATTCGTCAGCTGAACCTGGATATTCGCCTGCCCCCGCTCCCACACATTATTGACGCCAAAGGCCAGCACCACTTCTTCACGGGTCGAAGACACGTTGCACACGTTGGCGTAGGAACTCTGAAGGTTGGAGACATCAAACTGGACCGTCGGAGCGGCATTGGTGGGCTGGCTTGGCTGTGACAGGCTTGCCGAGGGCAGGCTCGTCGCATTCGCTGGTGCTCCTGGCGTTTTCATAAAGATCTCCTTGGGTGATGGATGGAGCTGTTGTCAACCGAAAGGGACACATTCCCAACATCTAGTACGCAAGCTACCAAGAAATGTGACGCACAAAAAGGGAAAACAGGATTTCCGCAGTCGATTCTGTGCGACCAAGGAGGTGTGTGCAACGATGTGGCCATGATCGAACTGATGAAGGGATGTATCAAAAGCAACAAAATGATGACAATTCAGATTAGTCGAGTACTCTGAAGACCATCTACCTGTACCTGTATATAGCATAGGTAGCACGGAGCCGAATGCTGGCGGGCAGCAGAGCGCCGTTGTCTGGCGCGGTGCGAAACAGGGCGGGCTCAACGAATGTGCCTGAGCAGGGAGTGGCGTAGTGAACGGTCCGAATTCTCCGTCTGAACGATCTCGCGGCATGACTACCCGGTTGCTGGCGGTGCTGACGACCGTCGCCGCCATCGGTCTGAGCAGTTGTGCGATCAAACCGATACCGTTGACGACGGACGAGGTGCGATCACGAGCGATAGAGGACCGGGCCGTTCTGACAAAGGATCAAGAGCCAGTCTCGGGCCCGATCGATCTCTACGAAGCGATGGCGCGGGCGCTGAAGTATAACCTCGACGCGCGCGTCGAACTGATGCACAAGATGCTGGCACAGACCCAACTTGACCTGGCTCATTATGCAATGTTGCCTCGTCTCGCGGCGAGCGCAGGATTCGACGGCCGTAGCAATTACACGGGAGGAACTGCATTGTCCTTACTTACGTTTCAACCGGTTACCGCACCCTTTACCTCGTCGGAGAAAAACGTTTTCTCGGCTGATCTGTCGCTCAGTTGGAATGTGTTGGATTTCGGAATGTCGTACATCCGAGCGAAGCAGGCGGCTGACGACGTGTTGATCGCCGAGGAAGAACGGCGACGCGTGGCCAATCGCGTGATGCAGGATGTGCGGGCCGCCTATTGGCGGGCCGTCAGTGCGGAGCGGATTCTTCCGTCTCTGAAGATGCTGGATGAATGGGTAAAGAGCGCTCTCGAGAAAGCCCAAGCTATCCAGGAAGAAAAGCTCAGTTCGCCGCTGGTTCCCTTGCAATACAAGCTCGATCTCCTCAATACGCAGCGATACATTCAACAGCTGTTCCGGGATCTCTCCACGGCGAAGCTTCAATTGGCCGCGCTGATGAATCTTCCCCCCGGCCAAGAGCAAGAGATGATGCTCATGGTTCCGGAGCGAGAGGCTAGAACGCTGAATCTCCCGCTCGATATGACGGTGCTGGAGAATCGGGCTCTGGAAGCACGCCCGGAGCTGAGGATGATCGATTACCGTCGTCGCATCAACGCGCACGAGACCAAAGCGGCGATCCTCGAAATGCTACCCAGCCTGAATCTCCAAGCCGGCGGGAACTACAGCAGCAACAGCTTTCTCTTCAATAACAATTGGGCCGCCTATGCCGCACGAGCCAGTTGGAATTTGCTGAACATCTTTCGGTATCCGGCCCGGGCGAAGACCATTGAGGCGCAAGATAAGGTTCTACATACGCAGAATCTCGCGCTGACCATGGCCATCATGTCGCAAGTGCATGTCAGCGTGGCGCAGGTGGCACTTGCGAAGAAAGAAACCTTGACGACGAAGCTCTATCACGACACGCAGTCCCAAATTACCGAGCAGACGCGCCTGGCATGGCGGATGGCCCGATTGAGCGAACAGACCGTGCTGCGCGAGCGAGTCAATCAGGTGGCGGCGCAACTGCGATACGATGCCGCGGAGGCGGAACTCCAAACCGCCTGGGCGTCGCTCCTGGCCGCCGTCGGAGAAGATGTGCTGCCCAACGATCTGACGCAGGTGCAGAGCGTGTCCGACCTTGCCCTCGAAGTTCGTACGCGATGGGCAAAGAGCAAGGAGTTGCTCAAGTGATCCGTACCGGCTGGCCGCTGGTCGGTGGCTCTCTCATGGGTCTGTGGCTCCTGATGCCGGTGATGCTCGCGACGGCCGGCACCAAGTCAGATCCCAAGCCCGCAAGCAGCGCGGCAGAACTCAGCACGATCCGCGGGGTGGTGAAGGCGACCGCACAAGCCACCTTAGCCAGCCAGGTCCAGGGCCGGATCAGCCGGCTGCCCTTCAAGGAGGGACAGCGGTTTAAAAAGGGAGCCCTCCTGGTCGCCCTCGACTGCTCGAAGTATGAAGCGGAACTGGCGAGCGTCCAGGCGGAACATCGCGGCAAGAAAAAGACCTACGAGAACAACCTCCGGCTCGCCAAACACCGTGCCGTTGGTAATCTCGAACTCGATGTCTCTCAGGCCGAAGCCGAAAAAGCGTTCGCCGCCGTGAAGGTCGCGCAAGTCAATGTGAACGGCTGCACCGTTCGTGCACCGTTTCCCGGACGTGTCGTCAAAATGATCGTGAACGAACACGAGAATGTCTTTCCCAACGACCAGCTCATCAGCCTGTTGGATGATAGCCTGCTGGAGATCGAGCTTATTCTGACGTCGAGGTCCCTCGCGTGGCTGAAGGTCGGCACGCCCTTCGAGTACGCCGTCGATGAAACGGGACTCCGGTACCCCGCCGTGGTTCAGGAGATCGGCGCGAATGTCGATGCTGCCAGCCAGACGGTGAAGGTGAAAGGCCTGTTTCGCACCCAACCCGACAACGTGCTGGCGGGGATGAGCGGGACCGCCTCGTTCGCTGAACTCCCACGCTGATATGATCGCAGCAGAAGTCAAACCCCACAGCCCGCCGACGAACACGGCGCTCTCCATGCTGCTTCAGCTGGAAGGGAAGGTTCGCGGCGTCCAGACCCAGCAAGAGCTGCAATTTCTCTTCGTCAATGATACGCGCCGGTTGGTTCCCTATCAACAAGCAATCCTGCTCGCCCCGCCGACCCCGTCGACACAGAGTTATCAGGTAAGAGCCGCATCGAGCGTCCCGGTGCTGGATCGCACCGTGCCCTTGATGCAATGGATCGAGCGATTGATTGGAGCTCTGCGCAAGACCTCGACAGGTCCGGACATTCGTCACGTCACGGAAGCGGATTGTCCTGCCGAGCTCAGACCAGACTGGAAGGAATTTACTCCAGGCTATGGATTGTGGTGCCCTCTCAAGCATCCTGGGGGACAGATCCTCGGCGGGCTGTGGCTGACGCGGGACCAGCCATGGGCGGACCACGAGATGCCGATCCTGCAGCGGCTCAGCGAAGCCTATGCCTATGTCTGGCGTGCCGTCGGTCCATCGAACAGTCGCCGGTGGCGATGGGGGCTGAGCCGGACCATGACGTGGTTACTCGCGGCTGCGACGATGGGCGCACTGGCCATTCCTGTCCCCATGTCGACGCTGGCGCCTGCGAAGATTGTCGCAAAGGATCCTCTGATCGTCAGTGCGCCGATCGACGGTGTCATCGCCGAAATTCTCGTCCTTCCTAATACCGTCGTGTCCGCAGGCCAAGTGTTGTTTAAGTACGAAGACACCACGTTCAGAAGCGAGTATGAAGTCTCGGAACGGAACCTCGACGTGGCGATGGCCCAGTATCGGCGCGCGGCGCAAGGCTCATTCGGGGACGCCGAGCAAAAAGCCGATGTTCCGCTGCTGAAAGCCGAAGTCGAATTGCGAGAAACCGAGCGGAACTATGTCCATGAGCGAATGATGAAGGTCGAGGTGAAGGCGGAGCAAGCCGGGCTGTTGCTCTACACGGACAAGTCCGATTGGATCGGAAAACCAGTCGTGGTCGGCCAACGCATCATGGAACTGGCGAACCAGCAACAGCTGGAGGTGCGGATCGATCTGCCGGTGGAAGATGCCATTGTGTTACGCGAAGGCGCATCGGTGAAGCTGTTCCTGAATGCCAATCCCTTTTCCAGCGTCCCTGCCACGGTCAGTCATGCAAGCTACCATGCCGAGGTCTTGTCGAACAATAGACTGACCTACCGCGTGACGGCACAGCTTGAGCAGGGGGCGTCGGAACTCCGCATCGGCTGGCAAGGCAGCGCCAAAATATACGGAGAGCAGGTCACGCTGTTCACCTATCTGTTCCGTCGCCCGATTTCCGCCGTCCGGCCATGGATCGGCCTATGAGACTGACCACGCTCCCCAAGCAGGATGTCGCGCTGCCGCCGTTGCGTGAAGATATCCGGATCATCGCGGGTGCTTCGGCCGCCGATGGTTCGCCGACATGGGTCATCGCCGATCCGGTCCGCGGGAAATATTTTCAGATCGGCTGGGCCGCTTATCAAATTCTATCCCGTTGGAGCGCCCGAACCGCTGAGGCCGTCCTCGCGCAGATCCACGCGGACACAACCTGCCGAGCCACAAAGCAGGATGTCGAGAACCTCCTCCGGTTTTTGTACGCCAGCCATCTGATGCGCGATCCGCCGCAGGGCGGGTATCGGGCCTATGCCGAGCAAGCGGAGGCTGCGCGCCCGGCTTGGGTAATGTGGCTGGTGCATCACTATCTGTTTTTCCAGATTCCGCTCTTCCAACCGGATCGGTTTCTCCGTGCCACGCTTCCGTTCGTAGCCTGGCTCTATTCGCCGGTGGTGGCCTGGGCGATCAGCGGCATCGGGCTCATCGGGTTATACCTGGTCTCGAGGCAGTGGAACACCTTCACGGCCACTGTCCTGCATTTTTTCACCCCGCGTGGCCTCGCGCTGTACGCCCTCAGCCTGGCCGTCGTCAAAGTGTTCCATGAACTCGGGCATGCCTATACGGCGACGCGCTATGGCTGTCGGGTCCCCACCATGGGCATTGCCATGGTTGTGATGGTGCCGATGGTGTATTCGGACACCTCCGATGCGTGGAAACTGACCTCCCGTCACCAGCGTGCCGCCATCGGCGCCGCCGGGATGGTCGTCGAATGCGCGTTGGCCGCCCTGGCGATCTTTGCGTGGAACTTTCTCGACGACGGCGTGGTGCGGAGCCTGGTGTTTATCGTGGCGACCACGAGTCTGATGGTCGGCGCGGCCATTAATCTGAGCCCGTTCATGCGATTCGACGGGTACTTTGTGCTCTCCGATTGGCTGGGCATTCCCAACTTGCACGATCGAGCTTTTGCCTTCGGGCGGTGGCAACTCCGGCGACTCCTTTTCGGTCTGGATATGCCCATGCCCGAGCCGGTCGCCGCTGCCCAACGCCGATTCTTGATCTGGTTCGCCTGGGGGGTGTGGGTATACCGTCTCATGCTGTTTCTCGGCATCGCGCTGATGGTGTACCACTATTTTTTCAAACTCTTGGGCTTGATTTTATTTGCGATTGAGATTGGGTGGTTTATCGTGCTCCCGATCGTGCGAGAGCTCAAGGCCTGGTGGGCCTTACGCGGAGCGATTTGTGAACAGGGCCGAGCATGGGTATCAGTCGGTATCCTGGCCTCGCTGGCGGCGGGGCTGCTCATTCCCTGGTCCGATCGCATTTATCTTCCTGCCGTGCTCGAAGCCAGCCCTCATGCCACGATCTACGCGCCGGCTGCGGGAAAGATCGTGGAATTGGCGGTGAAGGAAGGCCAATTGGTCCAGGCCGGGGATCCGCTCGTTATGGTGGAAGCTCCGATGTTAGAGAAAGATATCGCCTTGACCCAGAAGCGCATTGAAGTCGAACGATTGAGAGCACAACGACAAAGCGTCGATCGAGAGAAGCTCGCCAAGACCAAGGAGACGCTGGAAACGCTGCGGACCCACCTGTCTGAGCTCGAGGGATTCATCAAAAAGCAGCAGACGCTGTACCTCACCGCGCCCATTGCCGGTCTCGTTACCGATCGGGCCGAAGCGCTACATGTGGGACAGTGGATCAACAAAGAGCTACCGCTGGCCTATGTCGTGGATCTCCAGGGTGAGGAACTACACGCCCTAGTGGAGGAGACCAAGGTCAAGTACCTGCAAGTCGGGCAATTCGCTCGGTTTATTCCCGACGATGCCGAACGGCCCAGCCTGGCCGCGCGCGTCGAAGAGATTCGAGACAGCGACGAAAGCAGCTTCACGGTGCCCTACCTCGCGTCTCTCTATGGCGGAGACGTGGCGGTTCGAGAAGATGTCAATCGCAGACTGAAACCGGAAACCTCCGTCTATCGCGTCACGCTGCACCTCATCGAATCGCCTCCACGATGGAACCAAGCCGTGCGAGGGACCGTGCTGGTGCAGGGCCCTCGCATCAGCTTCGCCCAACGAGCCTGGGAACAGAGCGCCCGCATCTTTATTCGCGAAAGCGGTGCATAGGACATCTAGAGGCTGAGGTCGAGGTCAAGGTTGAGCGAAGACCGGACTTTCTTCATCTCAGCCTTGGCCTCAGCCGTAACCTTCCAATAACGCCGGCGGACTTTTTGAGCATCATGCTAGGGCATATACGTTAGGGTCAGCCCTCACTGTTGACCCTCCCCCCGCAAAGGTGTCAGACCAGAAAACGTCGTTCCGAGGCCAATTTTGGAGCCCCCGACGGCCCTCCCCACTGAGCACAGTCTAACTGGCCAGTAAAAAGGATGAATTTACTACGTGAATTGGCACCGCTCTTGCTAGATTCTTCTATGGTGAGAATCACGGTCCCGTGATTTCGTCATTAGGCCATGAAAACACCACGTAAACAAAAGAAAACAGAGGTTAAGCCGGCGCGAGGGCCCAGTCATGCCTCCTCGGATGCGCGGGTCACCCCGTCGATGTTCGGCGGCTCATTGCTTTCGCTCGAATCGCGCATCATGTTCGACGGCGCGGCGGTTGCGACAGCGGGCAAAGTCATCACCGAGCAGATCGCGCAAAGCCAGACTGATGCGCCCCACTCGGATCATGACGCGGCGACAGCTGACACCGCGCCCGATGCCCCGACGAGCAAACCGCAACCCACCAACGGCGACCAAGCGTTATTCGATGCCCTGGCGGCATACGATTCGGCCGCCGCGCGCCATGAAATCCTCTTCGTCTCCGCCAGCGTCCGCGAATATCAGCAATTGCTCGACGGCATCAGCCCCAATGTCGAAGTGTACGTCCTCGACCCTGCCAAAGACGGCGTGACGCAAATGGCGGAAGTACTCGCCGGCCGGACTGGTATCGATGCGATCCACCTGATCGGCGATGGGACCGAAGCAGAGATGCATCTCGGCGCGAGCTTCCTGACGCAAGAATCAATCAGCACGACCTACGCCGAACAGTTTCAACAGATCGGTCGGAGCTTGTCGGCAAACGCCGACCTCCTGATCTACGGCTGTAACTTTGGCCAGGGCGTGGACGGGCAACTGGCAATGAACACGTTGGCCGGCCTCACCGGTGCCGATGTGGCTGCAAGCACGGACCGGACAGGCAGTGCCGCTGAGTACGCAGACTGGCAACTCGAGGCTACCATCGGATCGATTGAGACCTCAGTCGTGATCAATGAAAGCACGCAGGCGGACTGGAACCATGCGCTGGCGACCTTCACCGTCTTAAATACGAACGATACGGGTGTCGGATCGCTCCGTCAGACGATTATCGATGCCAACACAGCTGCAGGCACCGACACGATCAACTTCAATATCGCCGGCGCGGGTGTGCATACGATCAATCTGGCCTCCGCGCTGCCGACGATCACGGGCGCGGTCACGATCGACGGCTATACGGAGGCGGGCTCATCGGTCAACACTCTGTCGGTCGGTGACAATGCAGTCCTCACCATTGAACTCAACGGCACCGGTGCCGGCAGCGCCAATGGACTCTGGCTTGGCGCTGGCAGCGCCGGTAGCACGATCCGCGGCCTGGTCATCAATAGTTTCAGCCTCGATGGCATTCAAATCAACAGCACCGGTAACCTGATCGTCGGCAACTGGATCGGTGTCAATTCTGCAGGCACCGCGGATCTCGGCAACTTGGTCGATGGCATCGGCAACAGCGCGAACAACAACACGATCGGAACGTCAGCCGCCGCAGATCGCAACGTGCTGTCGGGCAACGATGACGAGGGAGTCGACGTCGATCCGGGCGTGACGGGGATCGTGATTCAAGGGAATTATATTGGGACGAACGCGATGGGGACCGCGGCGGTGGCTAATGGAAGCCTGGCAGACCCCAATTCGGGCGGTGTCATCTTGGGCGGGATTGGTACCCTCTTCGGCGGCTCGTTACCCGGCCAAGGAAATCTCGTGTCCGGGAACACTATTGACGGCATCCACATGGACGGTAGCGGGAACTTCATACGCGGCAACTTGATCGGCACCAATGCAGCCGGTACGGCAGCCCTCGCGAACAGCGGGCCCGGCATTCGGCTCATTGGAGGAAGCAACAATAGCATC
This sequence comes from Nitrospiraceae bacterium, assembly GCA_041491905.1. Lineage (GTDB taxonomy): Bacteria > Nitrospirota > Nitrospiria > Nitrospirales > Nitrospiraceae > Palsa-1315. Next base: position 10,416 of record JBGPVY010000079.1, read on the forward strand.
GGGGGCACCGCCGCCGGCGAGGGCAACACGATCGCCTACAACGCTGGCGCCGGCATCCGGGGTGATTCCGCGACCGGCATAGGCAACGCGATTCTTGGTAACTCAATCTTCTCAAACACCGGCCTGGGAATTGACCTGACCAACAATGGCGTCACCGCCAACGATCTGGGCGATGGCGACACCGGAGCCAACAACCTGCAAAACTTTCCGGTGCTGACGTCAGCCCAAGTCATGTCCAGCACACAGGTGAACATCGTTGGCTCGTTAAACAGCACGGCCAACAGCCAATTCCGCATTGGGTTCTTCAGCAACACTGCCCAGGACCCCACCGGCTACGGCGAAGGCCAGACCTATCTGGGCTTTGTCAACGTCACCACCGACGGGAGCGGCAACGCGAGCTTTAACACGACGTTGGCGGCCACTGTGTCCGCCGGCAGCTATGTCAGCGCTATCGCAACCAAGAGTGATCCCACTTTCACGACCTTCACTGACACATCTGAGTTCGCCCAAAACGTTGTGGCAGCGAACACGGCACCAAGTCTGGACACCACGAAGAGTCCGGTGCTGACCGCGATCAACGAAGACGCCGGGGCCCCCGTGGGCGCGGTGGGTACGCTGGTCTCGAGCTTGGTGGACTTCGCCGTGCCGGCCGGCCAGGTCGATAACGTGACCGATGTGGACAGCGGCGCGCTCTTGGGCCTCGCCGTCACCGCGGCCGATACGACGAACGGCACCTGGTTCTACTCGACCAACAACGGCGTCAGCTGGAACGCCTTA
>JBGPVY010000339.1:0-2176 GCA_041491905.1 Nitrospiraceae bacterium
CTCATTCAGAGATGCGGCGCGTTGCACAGTGGCCGTGGCGAAGGAGTTGCATGGTGCTGGAAGCCTTGAGCAGAAGGCCGTACGGGTGGGATGGGCAGCAGTGGGTATTAAGGTATAGGGTAGAGCGCATAGGGTATAGGGTACGGGAGCCATTTCAGGCCCTTTACCCTAGCCCCTGAACCCCATACCCTGTTCTTGTGAGGTAAAGCGTGAAGGTTCAGTTCGCCAGGACGGGGGGTGTGGCAGGGATACGTTTGACGGTGACACTGGACACCGAGACGCTGCCGCACGCCGAAGCGGACCGCTTGCGTCGACTGGTAGCCGCTGCGCGGCTCTTCGATCAGCCTGCCTCCAGACCATCGCCCGCCCCGGAGACCGACCGGTTTCAGTATCGGGTAACGGTCGAGGACGGAAGTCGAATAAAGAAGGTTGAGATGGATGAGTCATCCGTCCCGGGCACGTTCCGACCGCTCCTGGACTATCTCATCGATTCTGCCCGAACCGGTCGAAAGATCAAGCGTTCATAGTTGCTGGTCCCTAATACGAACGCTTTAATTAGAGTGTCATTGCGAGGAGCGAGACCCCTCGACGCTGCTCGGGGCAGGCTCCGCAATCTCGGAATAGCGCACGTGGAAAGGCGAGATTGCTACGCTCCCGTTGTTCGCTCGCAATGACGATCAAACAACATTCAGTGCGTTTGGCATAGTTCGTGGTTTCCTGACCTTAGGTTTAGCAGCTATTGACGATGAACTGTGAACTATGAACCATGTCCTTCTAGGTTGACTTTTTGGGCTAAAGACCGTATAAGGAAACGAGGGTTCGCTCTGTCGCAGGAGTCGTTCGGCTCATGACGGGCGGATTTTTCTTTTGTCCTCAGGTGGGGCGTTCGCCCGCCGGAACAAGAATCGCTCGATCGTGAGCTTTTGAGCTTCGAGGAAGGAGTGGCGTTATGGCCATCAAGGTTGCGATCAATGGATTCGGCCGCATTGGGCGAAATGCCTTTCGGGCGGCGCTCGGAGACCGCGAACTGGAGTTCGTCGCGGTGAACGACATTACCGATGCCAAGACGCTCGCCCACCTGCTGAAGTACGACTCGATTCATGGAACGTTGAAGGCAGAGGTGCGGGCCAAGGACGATGCGATCGTCGTGAACGGCCGGGAGGTCAAGGTCTTCGCCCAGAAGGACCCCGCGGCGCTTCCCTGGAAAGACCTGGGTGTGGAGGTGGTCATAGAATCGACCGGACGCTTCACCGACAGGGCTGGCGCGAGCAAGCATCTGCAGGCAGGTGCGAAGAAGGTCATCATTTCGGCGCCGGCGAAAGATCCCGATATCACGATTGTGTTGGGTGTCAACGAGAAGATGTACGATCCGGCGCGGCACGCGATCATCAGCAACGCCTCCTGCACCACGAATTGCCTTGCCCCTGTGGCCAAGGTTGTCATGGAGAATTTCGGCATCCGCCACGGCCTCATGACTACCATCCATTCCTATACCAACGACCAGCAGATCCTGGATCTGCCTCACAAGGATCTCCGGCGGGCCAGGGCCGCCGCCCTGTCCCAGATCCCGACCAGCACTGGGGCGGCCAAGGCGGTCGGCTTGGTGCTGCCGGCGTTGCAGGGGAAAATGCACGGAATCGCCATCCGTGTGCCCACGGCCAACGTCTCGCTTGTTGATCTCGTGGCAGAGACGGAGCGGGTTGTGACAGCGGAGGAAGTCAACGCAGCTCTCCGAAAGGCAGCCGACCAGGAACTCAAGGGCATCCTCGGCTTCTGTGAGGAGCCGCTGGTCTCCATCGACTTCAACGGAAACCCTCTCTCCTCGATCGTTGATGGCCTTTCGACATCTGTGGTGGATGGCACCCTTGTCAAAATCCTGGCTTGGTACGACAACGAGTGGGGCTACTCCTGCCGGGTTCGCGATCTCGTCAAGTTTATCGCGACGCGATGACAAGAAGTGCGAGCTCCGAGGTGCGCATGGAGTCTGCTCGACTCCTCCGCTCGGAGAGAAGTCGCACCCCGCACCACGCACTTCGCACGGTGAAATTATGGCTAAGCTGTGTATCGATGACCTGGAACTGAAGGGGAAGCGGCTCCTCATACGGGTCGATTTCAATGTCCCGCTCGACGACCAGGGAACGATCACCGACGACATCCGCATCCGCGGCGCGCTTCC
>JBGPVY010000215.1:0-5242 GCA_041491905.1 Nitrospiraceae bacterium
CGCTGTCGTATGATCGCGCCGGCCTCGTTGCTGGCCTGATCGTCATCGCCGTGCACCCCGGCGGCTTGTGTCGCTTCAAGATGGTTCGGCGTGATGACCGTCGCCCCCTTGTAGTAGCTGAAGTGTTCGACTTTCGGATCGACGACCAAGGGTATTCCGCGAAGTGCGGCGAGCCGCGTGAGTTCCGACATCAGCGTGGCACTCACTACCCCCTTGGCATAGTCCGACACCACGAGACAGGACAGCTCCCGTAACCGCGATTCCACGTAGCGGAGAATCCGCCGTTGCATCGCCGGCTTGAGTTCCGCGCGGCGCTCCACGTCGTACCGCACGATCTGCTGATTATGTGCGATGACGCGGGACTTTCTGGTGGTCGGGCGGTCCTGGTCGATCACCACCCCTCCACGCCCTGAACGGGTCGAACCCAACTCTTTGAGGAGCATCCGGCCGCTTTCGTCCGAACCGATGACGCCGCAGAGGTCGGCTTTCCCCCCCAAGGCCAGGATGTTATTGAAGACGTTCGCGGCGCCACCGAGCTTCAAGGACTCGGAATCAACATGGACCACCGGGACCGGGGCTTCCGGCGAGATGCGGCTCACACGGCCCCAGATATAATGGTCGAGAATGAGGTCGCCGATGACGAGCACGGAGGCTTGCGGGAACCGCGAGATGTACTGCCACAGCACTTTAGGGGACGCCTGGCCTCCGCGGCCCTGAGCCCCTGAGCTCGCCGCCTGGCGCGTGGCTTTACCTATTGAATGGCTTTGCCGAATCGATCCCATCTGACCCACTCCGTCATTTGACCTTGCCCGCTCCACGACCAGTAAATACGGAACGCCTTCCCGCGGATTTTTTCCTCGCGCACAAACCCCCAAAACCGGCTATCCAGACTTTGGTCGCGATTGTCGCCCATCACGAAATAGGCTCCATCCGGCACGGTTACCGGCCCAAAATTGTCGCGCGGATTGATGGTGCCGTCAATGATCCCCGGGTCGATCCGTTGGGTGAATGGTTTATCATCGAGCACGACACCGTTCACCAACACGGCTTTATTGCGAAGTTGGACGGTATCGCCCGGCCCCCCCACAATCCGTTTGATGAAATCCTTTTCCTCGTCTTCGGGAAACCGGAACACGATGATGTCTCCCCGCTGCGGCTTGCCGAATTCGATGAGTGCCTGTGAGGCATAGCAATTGACGGGAGGAAAGGCTGCTTGAAACTTGCACTGGCTGGGCCATTGAATGCCGTAGGACAGCTTGCTGACCAGAATATGATCCCCGATCAACAACGTGGGAATCATCGAGCCGGAAGGAATCTTGAATGCCTGGACGACAAACACCCGGATCGCAAAGGCCAGGAGCATCGCCACGACAATGGCTTCTGCATACTCGCGAACGAGCGACTTCCTACCCGGCCGCGACCTCGCCGACGCTTCGCCGAACACCGCCGGCGTTCCTGCGGCATCCGTCCGCCCCTGTTGGGTCGAGTGCCGGATGTCGTCCGATGGGGGGCGCTTCGTCTCCCCGCTCATTCCTCACCGACTTTCAAGATGGCGAGGAAGGCCTCTTGGGGCACTTCCACGCTTCCCACTGATTTCATGCGTTTCTTTCCTTCCTTCTGTTTCTCGAGGAGCTTGCGTTTCCGCGTAATATCGCCGCCGTAGCATTTCGCAAGGACGTTCTTCCTCATGGCCCCGATCGTCTCGCGCGCAATGATCTTGCTCCCGATTGCCGCCTGAATGGCGATCTCGTACATCTGCCGGGGAATGAGTTCCTTCATTTTCTCTGCGAGCTGACGCCCACGCTGAATGGAACGATCTTTGTGGGTGATAAATGACAAGGCATCGACCGCCTCGCCGTTCAATAAAATATCGAGCCTCACGAGATCGGACTCGCGATAGCCGAGCAGCTCATAATCGAGCGAGGCATAGCCCTGCGTGCGCGACTTGAGTTTATCGTAAAAATCGAGAATGACTTCGTTGAGCGGCAATTCATAATTGATCATCACCCGCGTCGGATCGAGAAATTGCATGCCCCGCTGAATACCCCGGCGTTCCTGACAGAGCTGGAGGATGGCCCCCATGTACCGTTCGGGAGTAATGACCGACGCCAGAATAAACGGCTCCTCAAATGAGTCGATACTGCTGAGAGGCGGGAGCTGTGACGGGTTATTGACCTCCAGCACCTCGCCCTTGGTCGTCAGCACGCGATAGACGACGGTCGGTGCGGTGGTGAGGAGCGTCAGGTCATATTCACGCTCGAGCCGCTCCTGGATGATTTCCATGTGCAGCAGGCCCAAGAAGCCGCATCGAAACCCGAACCCCAAAGCGAGTGACGTCTCCGGTTCGTAGACGAACGAGGAGTCGTTCAACCGCAGTTTGACCAGCGCATCGCGCAAATATTCGTACCGGGCCGTGTCGGTGGGATAGAGCCCGCAGAACACCAGCGGCTTCACTTCTTTATACCCAGGTAATGGCGCGCGCGTCGGCGACACCGCGTCCGTGAGCGTATCGCCGATTTTGACGTCCGCGACTTCTCTCATATTCGCGCAGAGGTACCCGACCTCGCCGGTCAACAGCTCGGTCTTTTTGGTCCGTTTCGGGGTGAATTGGCCGACTTCCATCACTTCGAATGTCCGGTCGTTGGACATGACTTTGATCTTCATCCCCGGCCGCAGGGCTCCATCCACGACTCTCGTCAGCACGATCACCCCCTGATAATTATCAAACCAGGAATCGAAAATGAGCGCCTTAAGCGGTGCCTGAGGATCGCCCGCCGGCGGAGGAATCCGTGCAATGACTGCCTCCAGCACCTCCGGCACACCGCGTCCCTCTTTTGCGCTGATCGGCAGGGCATCGGTCGCATCCAACATCAGCACGTCGGCAATCGATTGCTTGGTGCCTTCCAGATCGGCGCTCGCAAGATCGATCTTATTGATGACCGGAATGATCGTGAGGTTATTGGCCATCGCCAGATTCACATTGGCAATCGTCTGAGCCTGCACCCCCTGCGTAGCATCGACGAGCAAGAGCGCGCCTTCGCAGGCCGCCAAACTGCGCGAGACTTCATAGGTAAAGTCAACGTGACCCGGCGTATCGATCAAATGCAAGGCATAGGTCTTCCCGTCCCTGGCCTGATACCGGACCGCAACCGCGTGGGCCTTGATCGTGATCCCGCGTTCACGTTCCAAGTCCATAGCGTCGAGAATCTGGTCTTTCGATTCTCGGGCCGTGACAGCGCCCGTGGCTTCCAGGAACCGGTCAGCGAGGGTTGATTTGCCGTGATCGATATGGGCAATAATTGAGAAATTGCGTATAAGTCTTTGCAAATCCTAGCTCATTTCCCAATAAATCGATACATTATAGTTACTGCCCCCGAGGTTGTCAAAGCAATCGTCCCCCTCGTATACTCTGCATCGCATCGGCGTTTCTTGTGCCAGTCAATCGTCATGCGTCAATCAGTTAACGTTCTGTACAGATTTTTTCGAATGACGGATGACGCTCCTGCCCAACTGCTATGGCTCGACAACCTTCTACGAAACAATTGATCGATTGGGACCACCGATATCTCTGGCATCCCTTCACCCAAATGCAGGAATGGGAACAGGAGGAGCCGCTCATTATCGAGCGAGGGAAAGGGCCCTACCTGATCGATACGAAAGGGAAGAGGTATCTCGATGGGACCTCGTCCATCTGGGTCAATCTCCATGGCCATCACCATCCGGCGCTCGACCGTGCGATCAAGAGGCAGCTGGACAAGGTCGCACATTCAACGCTGTTCGGACTCTCCAATCCACCAGCGATTCAGCTCGCGCGAGCATTGATTCGAATCGCACCCAAAGGCCTGACACGTGTGTTTTATTCCGACAATGGGTCGACAGCGGTCGAAGTCGCGCTCAAAATGGCGGTGCAGTACTGGCAGCAGCGACGTCCCACGGCCGGCCCCAAACATACATTTCTGCATCTGAAGCTGGCCTACCACGGCGATACCATCGGCGCCGTCAGCGTGGGCAACATCGAGCTTTTCCATTCGCGATTCAAGTCGCTGCTGTTCCCCACCGTCGAAGCCGACCCTCCCTATTGCTATCGCTGCCCGCTTAAGCTGACCTACCCTTCGTGCCGGATGGCCTGCCTCGATCCGATTGAACAGATCCTCAAAGAGCATCACAGTAAACTGGCCGGCTTCATCATCGAGCCTCTAGTTCAAGCCGCAGCAGGAATGCTGACCTCCCCTCCTGGCTATCTGAAGCGAATTCGTGAGCTGTGCACCAAGTACAATGTCCTCTTGATTGCCGATGAAGTCGCCACTGGATTCGGCCGTACCGGCAAGATGTTCGCCTGCCAGCATGAGGGGGTCACGCCGGACTTGATGGCGATCAGTAAAGGCCTAACCGGCGGCTACATGCCACTCGCAGCCACCCTCACCACCGACGAAATCTACCAGGCCTTTCTCGGCAAATACGCAGACTTTAAAACCTTCTTCCACGGACACAGCTATACCGGTAATCCGCTCGGCTGCGCCGTGGCTCTGGCCAACCTCGAGGTGTTCAAGAAAGACAAGACGCTCTCTCGCCTGCAACCCATGATCAAGACGATGGCGCGACTGCTTCAGCCATTCCGGCAACTGCCCCATGTGGGTGACACCAGGCAGCGGGGATTCATGGCGGCCATCGAGTTGGTGGAGGACAGGCAGACGCGGAAACCCTATCCACTCGAAGCTCGAATGGGCCATCGAGTAGCAATGGACGCGCGCCGCCGAGGGCTCTTGCTGCGGCCCATCGGCAACGTGATGATCCTCATGCCGCCACTCAGCACGTCAATTCCGGAGCTCAGGCGCATGGTCGAAATTCTGCGAGCCTCCATCGAGACCGCTACCCTACTGCCGGCGTCCGGCGCAGGGTCATGAAGCAAGAGGAGTGGGTGGAGGCTGATGATCTTCTGTGCTCGCGCAACGTGTGGCCTCAGAAGGATGGGAGGGGAGCCGCCAGACTATCCTTCTTGCTCGCAGATCGCGCACGATGAAGCTGTGCTCGTTCGATGCGCGCAGTGAAGGACAGTCCGGCGACTCCTCTGGGCGAGAAGGTGTGATGGTGCAGAGAAGAAAACAGGAGGCCCTCGCCTGGGATAATGGCACGTCTCGGCGTGCCAGTGGGTGGGCGGGTGAGAAAGTTGCGCGCAGTGGAAGATCAATCAGCCCCCACCCCCCCACTACCCTCCTCACACGCCGATGGACCCGCCCGGCCA
>JBGPVY010000327.1:0-2805 GCA_041491905.1 Nitrospiraceae bacterium
CAGCACCGTCCCATGTACGCCCAAATCGCGCGAGGCTTGCACCACCGTCACCCCGCGTTCCGTGATTAGCTTCACCGCCTCAAGCTTGAACTCCCGCGTAAACTGTCGTCGCTCCATAAGCCACCTCCGGTTCCATCAATACACCTAACTCGGTGTCTTTGAAACCGGCAGCAGCCCAGTATATCGGGTGGCTGACACGTGTTAGTTTGCTCATAGATTTTCCTTCAGTTTTGGCTCGGCCGGAATCCCTGGCTGCTGCGGGGACGCCGCCAAAGCATCGCCGACGATCGTCTGGGCTTCCTCCAGGATGCGGCGCAGATGATCCGCTCCCCGGAAGCTCTCCGCATAAATCTTGTAGATATTCTCGGTCCCGGACGGACGCGCCGCGAACCATCCACTTTTCGTGATCACCTTGATCCCGCCGATGGGAGCGCCGTTGCCCGGCGCGTGGGTGAGGATGGTCTGGATTTTTTCGCCGGCCAGGTCTGTGAGCCGGACCTGCTGTGGCGAGAGCCTTGCCAGCATCTCTTTTTGCTCCGGGGTGGCAGGCGCATCAACCCGTTCGTACACAGGCTCACCGGCCTCCCGCGTGAGTTCGAGGTAGATCTCCCCAGGATCGCGGCCCATCCGCGCCGTGATCTCCGCCGCAAGCAGAGCCGGGATGATTCCATCTTTGTCCGTCGTCCAGACGCTGCCATCCTGACGGAGGAAGGACGCGCCCGCGCTCTCTTCGCCGCCGAAGCCCAACGAGCCGTCGAGCAGGCCATCAACGAACCACTTGAAGCCGACCGGCACCTCGTAGAGCTTCCGTCCAAGCTTCGCGGTGACGCGATCAATCATCTGGCTGCTCACCAACGTTTTACCCACCGCCGCTTCCCTGCGCCACTTCGGCCGGTGTTGGAAGAGATAGAAGATGGCCACCGAAAGGTAGTGATTGGGCGGAAGCAACCCCGCGCTCCTAGTGACAATCCCGTGACGGTCATGGTCGGTGTCGCAGGCGAAGGCGATCTCGAAGCTGTCTTTAAGCCCGATCAGCCTCCGCATCGCATAGGGCGAGGACGGATCCATGCGGATCTGGCCGTCCCAATCCACCGTCATGAACCGGAAGGTCGGATCGACGACCTCGTTGACGACCGTGAGCTTCAACCCATAACGCTCGGCGATCGGGCCCCAATAGTGAACTCCGGCGCCACCAAGCGGATCCACGCCCATACTGATGTTCGCGCCGCGAATCGCATCCATATCGATGACGCCGGCAAGATCGCTCACGTAAGCGGTGAGATAATTGTGCCGGTGGGTCGTGGAGGCGCGAAGAGCTTTCTCGAAAGAAATCCGTTTCACATTCCGCAGCCCAGCATCGAGGAACTCGTTCGCTCTCGCCTCGATCCAGCCTGTCACGCTGCTCTCAGCGGGCCCGCCGTGTGGGGGATTGTATTTGAAGCCGCCATCATGGGGCGGATTATGCGAGGGCGTAATGACGATGCCATCAGCAAGTCCAGTCGTGCGTCCGCGGTTGTATGTGAGAATCGCGTGGGACACGGCAGGGGTTGGCGTATATTCATCCCCCTCCGCGATCATGACGTCCACCTCATTGGCCGCCAGCACCTCCAGCGCACTCGCGCAGGCCGGCACGGAAAGCGCATGCGTGTCGATACCCAGAAACAGTGGGCCATCGATACCCTGCTGCTCGCGGTACTGGCAGATGGCTTGACTGATGGCCAGAATATGCCGTTCATTGAACGCCTTGTCGAATGCGGAACCACGATGTCCCGAGGTGCCGAACGCCACCCGCTGGGCCGGCACTGAAGGGTCAGGCGTCTCGGTATAATAGGCCGTGACGAGTCTGGGCACGTTCACCAGCATCGAGAGGTCGGCCGGCTTTCCTGCTAAAGGACTTAGTGCCATAACGTTGTCATTGCACGGTCAGATCCATCATCATCCTGACCTGCCCCCTTCCAGCCGGCCCAGATCTAACATACGATCTGGACCAGTTGGAAGGGGGCAGGTCACTTGCAGTCCTCAGCTGCCGGAAAGAAGAATGGATGGTCAAAATATGAGAAACGGCCTGTCCAAATCTTAACTGGGGCACAACACTGAATGAGATGAAACTGCTTCTAGCTGAATGCTGTGAAACGCGGCAACGGCGACCGCATCCCCGAACCGTACGATTTGCGAACCATCCGGTTTGAGCTACCAAGGAGCGCAATTTGGGACCTGCCCCGGTTAACGGGGAATGGTCCTATGCCGGTCATCCTCCTGCGGCTATCTCCTCTTTGTAATGCGCCGTTTCCCCTCCATTGTCTTGTCGTCTGACCGCCCCTGGCTTCCTCGACGTTGCAATTCTTCTATCAGGAGTCGTTCCGCTGCCAGCCAATCCTCCACCTCGTGGCCATGTTCGGCTTTCCTGGTCAACCACATTTCGTAAGCAAGTTTCGCCACTTTCTCGCGACTAACTGTTGAAGGAGAGCTTGCCTGCTTCAACTTAGTCGGTTTCCTCGTCATTCCGCACCTCGCGTTCTCGGTTGAAGACAGCTATCAGCCGATGTTACACCTTACAAGAAGTCCCACCGTTTGCCAAGAATATCCCTCCTGGTTCCTGTGCAGCACGCCTGATAAGTGGCAGCGACTGTCGTAGGCGGCCTGCACTATTCCTTGAGAATAAAAGTGACTTTCAGCGCAACGCGGTATTCCGTGATTTTTCCATTTTCGATGATAACCTTTTGATCCTCAACCCAGGCGCTCTTCACGTTTTGCAAGGTCTTGTTGGCGCGTGCGACACCAACTTGTAGGGCATCCTCAAAACCC
>JBGPVY010000036.1:0-16746 GCA_041491905.1 Nitrospiraceae bacterium
CTGGAATGCCCATTCTCTCGAGTAGGGAGCGACGAGATTCGATCAACATGGCATCCGTGGCATCGAGCGCATTGGTGTCGACGAAATAGTCGATGAATGTACGATCGGACTCACGCGTGTTGAGATCAGCATGATCGCTCGATGGCGTGGCGTCGATGACAAAAATGACACATCCCTTGGGAAACAGCCGATCGAGCGAGGTGCCTAAAATGTTCCGATTGATGTATTGGGTAATCGCCTGCACGCCTAGATTATCGATGGGACCGCCGTCATAGAGGTGTAAGAACTGCGTCGGCTCCATATACCACTGCAGGGTCACGTCCTGGAATGCGCCGGGAAATGCGGATGACGCATTCACGGCATTGGCGACGTGATAGGGGGCGAGCACAGAATGGAGCGTGGCGAAGCGTTCATCCGTAAACGTGAACCGGGTGTGATCGTTATGGACGGTCGAATTGAGCAAGATTTTCGGATGAGGTTGAAGGTTTGCAAAGGTGGCGTCGTGGTACAGGCGGTTGTTGAAGACTTGCACCATAATATCTGAGCGGGTGAAATCGGACAGCCAATAGCGAAAGATGTTCTGCGGTAGAAACCACCGGCGAATCCAACTGCTCTGAAAATCGTAACCCAATGCCTCGCGGACCGCCGGCTCGGTAAATGCCCCGGCCTTGTCTCCGAGTCCGTAGTACACAGCCGGGAGCGTTCCACCGGACACGCCTGAAATCACATCCACTTGCTCCAGCAGGCCCCTCTGTTGGAGCTCCAACATGACGGCGGCGCCGAAGTTGGCCGCTCGACTCCCGCCACCCGAGATGGCCAGCGCGACAAACCGGTCGTCCTTCGATTCGAGTTCGGTCAACTTCCATGAGCCGGCTGTGTCGGGCACCGGCGTGTCGGCGGGCCACGGCTGATTCCATCCTGGCCGCCAGTGACCTGGCAGAATAGAGCATCCGCCGATCCCCACAAGCAGGCATGCAATCCACGCGATGGCGAGGAGTTTACAGCAGCGAAAGATTCTGCTGCGCATTTTCCCCTTTGATTGACACGGGAGGTCGGACAGCATGGACGCCTCTCAGGGAAGCCAATTGTAGGAGGCGCGAAGAGAACGCGCAAGCGAGATTGCGTGGATCACGTGGTGAAATACGTGTATTTTTTACGTCGCCAGTTACCTGGTTAGTCGGTGCTAGTCCAGATGAGGGCGGGATCGGACACTACGCGTAACTTTCTCACCCGCCCCACCCGTGACGCACCATTAGCCCGAGTGAAGGCCTTCAAATTTTCCCCACTTTGCCCTAAGGGGAGCAGCCAAATTGTCCGCGTATCGGACAAGAGATTTCCCTGCTCTTTACCCGTATCCGGCGGGGCAGCTGGTGTGGTCTCCATTGCGCGCATCGAGCGACCACAGCTTCACCGTGGGGGCTCTGCGAGCACAAAGGGCACCTGACCGCTCCCGATCTACACTACTCGTCCTTGCCCCATCTTCCGATTGCGCAGACTCTCTCCGACCGCTAGACTTCTCCGGCACCGGTTTGTGCAGTGTCCCGCAGCAAGACGTCTTAGATTCGCCGAACTTCATTCCAAGAATGGGAGATGCCGATGTTTGAATGGCTGGCCCGTCCCGACGCGTGGATTGCGCTGGGGACCTTAACTGCGCTGGAAATTGTCCTGGGGATCGATAACATTATCTTTCTCTCTGTGCTTGTCGGTCGGCTCCCCGAGAAACAGCGGGTCTTTGCCAGAAGAGTCGGCCTTGGCCTCGCGATGATTGCACGCCTGGCCTTGTTGTTCTCGATTTCCTGGGTCATGGGACTTACCGAACCGTGGCTGACAGTGTTCAGCCATGAGATTTCCGGGCGCGATCTCATTCTGGTCGGGGGCGGAATGTTTCTGCTGGCCAAAGCGACGCTTGAAATCCATCAAAGTCTGGAAGGGAACGAAGAAAGCGATCCGGCCATGGGCGCGGCGAGCCTGGGCATGGTCCTGGTCCAGATTGCACTGCTGGATATCGTGTTTTCACTGGATTCTGTGATCACGGCGGTCGGTCTGGTTGAGCAGGTGTCTATTATGGCAATCGCCATCATCCTGGCGGTCGTCGTCATGTTGATGGCGGCGAAGTCCATCGGGGATTTTGTTGATGAGCATCCAACGATCAAAATTCTCGCCTTGTCGTTTCTGATTCTAGTGGGGGTCACTCTCATCGTGGAAGGGTTCGACGTGCATGTGCCAAAGGGCTATATCTATTTTGCCATGGCGTTTTCCGTCGCCGTGGAGATGCTCAATATTCGCATGCGCAGAAAACGGGCGTCACCGGTCAAACTGCACAGCCGCTATGCAGGGAACCGACGCCATGAAGAACCCTAGCCGGCACAGAAAAATAGGAGCATTCTACTTTTTCAAGGTCGGTCTGATCCATGTTGATCTGCGCGCGTCAAGGAAAATTCCTCTGCTCCAAACATCTGCTAAAGGGAGCTGTCGAGGTTGCCCTTCACTGTGTGCATCGACCGAGCAATTTCCCTTCTTTTTACCCCTATCCAGCGGGGCGGCTGGTGTGATCTCCATTGCGCGCATCGAGCGACCACCGCTCTTCCACCTTCTCCCTTGAGGGCGGGCTAGGTGGTCTCCCACTGCGCGTGTCCAACGAGGGTCTTCTGAGACCGCGCGTTGCACGAGCACAGGAGATCATCTAGTCTGCCCTCTCATACTCCTTCCGAGCTCGCTCGTTTCTCTCTCCTGGCGGGTGGCCCGATTGGTCTCCCACTGCGCGCGTCCAACGAGCACATTCTGATTGTGCGCGTTGCGCGAGCAAAGGAGACTAACGGGCTACCCGACTCTTTCAATCTTCCTTATCTTCCACCCCCCAACTTGTGAGCACCACCTCCCGGCCCTTCGCTGAGCGGAGATGTTCCGCGACCCGCAATCCGATCAACGCCTTTCCCATTTTTTCAGGCGGATATTCTTCAAGAAATTCGGTCGAGACAACCGCATCACGCGGCCCGCCGACGCCGTCGGTTTCGACCCGAAACACCTGCGCTATTCTGCCGGCGTCGTACGAATCACGAATCGAGGCGCCGGGGAACTGTTGCTCAAAATAACCCCTTACGGCGGCCAGCTTTTCCAGTTCTTCTTCTGTATTCGCATCCGATCCCCACGCCATGGCCTGCCCTCCTCTACATTCTGATGGTCGCAATCTTTACTGCGCGCATCGAGGACCACGTTCTTATGATGCTTCTTCTCCGCTACCTCCGTTTCCTCTTTTGAATCAGAAAAATAAGGGCATTCTACTTTTTCAGGGCTAGTCAGGTCCATGTTTACCTGCGCGCGTCGAACGACCCCCATCTTTTTATATGCTCGTTCCAAACTCGCTTGCTTCTCTCTCCTGGAATGGCACCCGTGTTGGTCTCACTGTGGCCGTCGAGCGAGCAGATTCTGATCGTGCGCGCTCCGCGAGCAGGAGGTCGATCATGCGGCCTCCTTCCCCCTGTTAGCACATCGAGCTATCGTTCCAGCAGGCTTCGGCGCGGGCTTCGAACCCGGAATTACGAAGGCTCTCGTAGACGTTCTGCTGGTATTGCCGTTCGCGTTCGAGCGACGCCTTCTTCCGCGCTTCTGGCGATGACACTGGAGCTGATGGCTGGGAAGAGAAGCGTATGGCTTATGGCCGTATGGGCAGGAACAGGACGCGTCTCCCGTGAAATGTCGTTCGTGAAGCGTGCCCACCTTTCAGCGAGAGACGAGCTGCGAAGCCTGAACGACGAGAGACGGGAAGACCTAGCCAATTTTGGCGGTCATGCGACCTTCAGGCCGCCGGACGAACCTTGACGGTGAGGCGTACACGGGCACCGAGCCGGGCCAGCATGTCGATCAGCGCGTCGGTACTGAACAAGTCGATACGCCCGCGGAGGAGATCGCTGACACGGGGCTGAGTCACACCGATTATCTTCGCGGCGGCTCTCTGCTTGAGGCGACGAGAAGCAATGAGTTTCTGCACCTGGATCATGAGGTCCGCTCGGACCAGGAGATGCTCGGCCTCGTCGTGGCGAAACCCGAGGTCGCGGAATACATTTCCGCTGGAAGGTGTGATCTTGAGTTTCATGATACCCCTCCCCTCTCAACGCACCTACCACTCAGCGCTGCGCAACAAGTGCCTGATAGCGTTGTCTGGCAAGTTCCACATCGTGCTGCGACGTTTTCCTGCTGCGTTTCTCAAAGGCATGGAGCACATAAATCGCTTCCGCAAACTTGGCGACGTAGCACACGCGATGTTCCACCGCGGTATGAATTCTGATCTCACGGACGCCGGGACCAATCGTCGGCATCGGTTTCCAGTCCAACGGCTCCAATCCCTGCTGAACCAGCCGAAGCTGAAAGCCCGCAAGTCGCCTGGCATCCCGCGGGAATGTCTGCAGGTCACTCCGCGAGGACCCGAGCCACAGGATCGTCTTTTCAGCCACGACGTCAATATGCAAGTTTTAGTATATTCCTGTCAAGAGCGCACATTTTTGAAAGGAGGCCCACTGCGCGCAACTTTCTCACCCGCCCACCCATCGACACGCCGAGCCGTGCCATTAGCCCGGGCGAGGGCCTTCCAATCCTCTTTACCTCTCGTTAAGGGAGTGGCAAGGCTGCCCTTTACTGCGCGCATCGGACACCCTCATCCTTTTCAATGATCCATCCAAGCTTGCTCGCATCTCTCTTTTGGAATGGTACCCGTGTTGGTCCCACTGCGGCCGTCGAGCGAGCACATTCTTATCGTGCGCGCTCCGGGAGCAAGGGATCAGCACGGGTGTCATTCCACCCCTTTCACCGTGCGCGTTCTGCGAGTAAGACGCCGACCGGCCGCCGCTCTTCCCTTTCCACACCAGGATGCCTTCGGATTTCGCGAACGTTGCCGGCGGAGCGAGGTATCCGCCGAGGCTTAGCCGGGAAGGAAGGCTGGAACTGACCAAAGCACCACGGTCACAAGACCGTGGCTGCGGGAATTCCAGAAGGTTTCCGCCCGGTGAAGCCCGGAAGGGCGCACGGCGCGATGAATAAAGAGCGCCACGTTTGTGCGCGCCGCCGAGATGGTGAGGCGGCCGGAACCGCTCCGGGAGGTACGTGAGCGAAGCCCGAAGGCATCCCTCTACTATTTTCGGTTATAGTGATGTCATGGCTTCCAGGTCACATCCACGTGCGAATAGGACCGCTCCCCGAAGGAGGCGCAGGCGTCGGATCAGGCTCGCGACCCTCCGACGATTCGCGCGGTCGCGGTGGCGTGCGTGTCGTGCGTTCATAAGGGCGGTGCTGGCATCGCCGCCGACCGTGCGTGCCGTCGCGGTCTCTGTCTTCATCCTCGTCCTATGGCTCGGCGTCAACTGGACCTATCACGCCTACTCCAAGCCGACCGAGATCTTGTTTCCCTTAGCCCATTCACTCGACAAGCGTCCTGCCGAGACGTGGAACGAATACGGATCGCTCTTCCGCGAGCATGCGACCGCGGTCATCACACCTGAGTTACTGGCTGCACTGGCGCAGGTCGAGGGCGGAGGGAACCCGGTGGCGCGGACGTACTGGCGATGGCAACGGACGTGGAATCCCTTGGCGGTCTACCAACCTGCATCGAGCGCGGTCGGCATGTACCAGATCACCGACGGGACGTTCCGCGAGGCGAAGCGCTACTGCATCCACGATCACGTGGTGATTCAGGATGGCCCCTGGCACGACGTGAAATCGTGCTGGTTCAACAGTCTCTACAGCCGTGTCGTGCCGAGCCATGCGATCGAGTTGACCGCGGCCCTGCTCGACCGAAACGTCGCGAGCGCGCTGACACACCAGCGGCTCGCCCCTGCGACGTTCAAGCAAAGGCAGGATCTGGCCGCCGTGATCCATCTCTGTGGAGCTGCAGCGGGCAACGCCTATGCAGTACACGGCTTCCGACTCACCCGCCACCAACGATGCGGCGACCACGACGTCAGCCACTACCTCGTGCGGGTCAATGGAATGAAACACCAATTCGCCCGGCTGGCCTCCTCCATCTAGCTGTTCCGGCTCATCAGAACTTCTCCGCCGAGAGAGGCGTGGCGATGGATTCGAGCGACCGCCCTTCGGCTTTGACGCCTAACCACAGTTCCACGATCGCGCCCGCGAGCATCATCCCGGCTCCCACTAGATAGCCATAGAACACACTCTGGGCGGACGTTTCGATGAGTTTGCCGTACAGCCACGGAGCGACGATCCCCGCCCCCTGCGCCACGACGAAGAAGCTTGCAATGGCCATCGCGCGGATCTCCAGTGGAAAGATCTCGCTGACGGTCAGATAGGCTGCGCTGGCGCCTGCCGAGGCGAAGAAGAAGATAGCCGACCAGGCCAACGTTTGGGTGACAGCCGTGAACGCGCCTTGCCAGAACAGGTACCCCGTCACGGCCAGCAGGCAACCGGCGAGGGCATAGGTGAAGCTGATCATGGGCTTCCGGCCGACGGTATCGAAGTAGCGGCCGAGCACCAGCGGACCCAGGAAGTTGCCGAGCGCAAACGGAAGAATATAGAGGCCGATGTTGCCGGCCGGCACGTCGTAGAATTTCGTGAGTACGAAGGGGTATGTAAATGAAATCGCGTTGTACGTGAACGACTGCGTGGTCAACAGCACGATGCCCAGCGCCGTGCGCCTGGGGTAGACGTGCAAGAGCTGGCGGGCCACGGTGCCCAAGGTCGCATGTGACCGGGTATGGACGTTCATCGAGCCGTCGGGCGTCGGCAACGAGGCCAGTCCCTCCTCACGCAAGATCTGGTCTTCGATCTTGGAAACGACTATTTCCGCTTCCTCCACCCGCCGATGGGTCATGAGCCAGCGGGGGCTCTCCGGGATGAGCCGCCGGATGAGCACGATGCCTATCCCAAGGACGGCCCCCAATCCGAAGCACAGACGCCATCCCAGATCTTCCGGAATGAAATGAGGATTCAGCAGGACAATGGTGAGGAGCGCGCCGGCTGCCGTCCCCAGCCACCAACTCCCGTTGATCGCCAGGTTGACCTGCCCGCGCCAACGCGCAGGGATGAGTTCGTCGATGGCGGAATTGATTGCTGCGTATTCTCCACCGATGCCCGCGCCGGTCAGGAAGCGGAAGAGCATGAAGCTCCACAGGTTCCAGGACACCGCCGTCAGTACCGTGGCGGTCAGATAGAGCAGGAGCGTGATCATGAACCATTTCTTCCGCCCCTGCCGGTCGGTGAGGTAGGAGAATACGACGGCTCCGAACACCGAGCCGGCCAGGTACGCCGATGCGGCAAGCCCGACTTCGGATTCCGTCAGGTGCAACGTGGTGGTATGGGTGAGGACGGGACCGAGGGCGGCGACGATGGACACCTCAAGTCCATCCAGCACCCACGTGATGCCGAGCGCCGTCACCACCAGCCAGTGCCATCGCGACCAGGGCAGCCGGTCCATTCGATGCGGAATGTCGGTGGTGATGGGAGAACCCGGTGCGGCAGCCATTTCCTATCGTAACATCGATCGACAGCCGGCACGATGAGCCAACTCCTAGGGGCTGCCTGGCTTGGTTTCCCACCGCGCGTTGGATAGAAGATGGGGGCCACGTTCTGCTATCTTCACGATCGCGAGATGAGGAGCGCCGGCCTGGAGCGCCGTTTATGATTCACATCAGACCAGCGACCGAAGCGGATTTCGCAGCCCTACTTCACGTGCAGCAGGCCGCGTTCGGGGAATACGCCAATGTCTATCAAGTCAGCGGGTGGACCACGGAAACGCTCGACAGCCTCAGGCAGGATGCCAAGGAGAAACATATCTTCGTGGCGGAGGCGGATGGCGGGGTGGTGGGGTCCGTACGCTATTGGACGGTGGCCGGTGTGTGCGTGATTCGGTTGTTATCCGTGAGTCCCGCGCACCAGAGCCAGGGGATGGGAAAAGCGCTGATACGGGAAATCGAACTGGTTGCGACCGATGCCCATAAGTTCTTTGCCTGCACCATGCTGCGCACGGCCAGGAACATCCACCTGTTCATGAGCCTCGGCTACAAGGCGGAATCGATTCTCCCCGACCACTACAACCACCTCGATCTTATCTGCTTCGCCAAATACCGTTTAGCAGGATGCTGAAAAATGTCCACCAGCGGCGTTCTCGCTTCGCTCCCAGGAACCGTGAAACGTGAGGCGTCAAACGTAAACGAGGATCAGCCGCGAAGTTGCGGCCTTGCATGGGATAAGGCGCGTCTCGGCGCGCCAGGGTCGGGTGGGTGAGAAGTCTGGCCTTTTTGAGCATCCCGTGCGCGGTTCTCCTGTTGCCCTCGACGTGCGAGTCATTGAATTTCCACCGTGCCACAATAGTTTTTCCGCAGCCTATTAGCGCCAAGCGCTGATGGCTGATGGCACAAAGAAAGAACGTGAAGCGTCGTGCATTTCCGGATTCATTCAGACGTTTCACGTTTTACGTTTCACCTTTCACGAATGACTGGGTCGTTACCGTCCATGGCGCTGCGGTCGCAACATGTTCTTAAACACGTAGTCGCCACGCATTCCGTAGGACGGATGAATGTTTAATGTGGAATGATGAATGGTGAATTGGAAGAGCAGACGGCGTTTGGGGAAGGAGCGGGACAAGAGGCTGGGAACAAGAGCTGATAACGAAGGCGCAAACTAGACAGGTCACTCGTGAAGCATATTTCGCCTCTCGCTAGACCACTTCACGTTTCACGGACAACGAATACCGATCGCCTGCCATCTTCCGTATTCTGATGATTGCAATCTTCACTGCGCGCAACTTTCTCACCCTCCCACCGACTGGCATGCCGAGCCGTGCCATTAGCCCGGGCGAGGGCCATCCGATTCCCTATACCTCTCTTTAGGGGAGTGGCCAAGGCTGCCCTTTACTGCGCGCATCGAACGAGCACAGTTTCACCGTGCGCGTTCTGCGAGCAAGAAGGGCACCTGGCTGCTCCCCTCCCTTACCAATCAGCCCCTAACCGATCGATAACGATCTGATGCACCACGGAATACTTGCTCAGCGTCGCCAAATAGAGCGCCGTTTCAGCCACGTCAAACGGATCGATCTTCTCGCTGCGGAGAATCTCCTCCGGCGACGCATCGACAAGATCGTCTGCCACGCCACCTGGACAGATGGCGCTGACTTTAATGTGATGCGGGCGGCCTTCGTCGGCCAGTGATTTCGTCAATGCCATGATGCCGTGCTTCGATGCGCTGTATGTGCCCGTGCCCGCCCAGGCCTGCACGCCGGCAACGCTCGACATGTTGATGATGATCCCCCCGCCTTGCTTCTTCATTTGCTTGAACCCAGCCCGGCAACAGAAGAACGTGCCGCGCAGATTCACATTCATCACCTCGTCGAACTCCTTCGTCGTCGTCTCGGCTAACCGCCCACCCGCAATGACTCCCGCGTTGTTCACGAGAATATCGAGCCGCCCATAGTGCTTGCCCGTCTCCTCGATCAGTCGTTCCACCTGACGTTCATCGGCCACGTCGGTTTGAATGGCCCAGGCCTCACCGCCGTTCTTCGTGATCTGCAGGACGGTCTGCTCGCAGAGCGCCATCCGCCTAGCCGTGACGATAACTTTCGCGCCTTCGGCTCCAAATCGCAGCGCGATCGCCTTGCCGATGCCGCTGCTGCTGCCCGTCACAATCGCCACTTTCTCTTTCAACCGGTGCATGTGTTCACCTTTTCCCTATACCTTTCTTTAAGGGAGTGGCCAAGGCTGCCCTTTACTGCGCGCATCGAACGAGCACCGTTTCACCGTGCGCGTTCTGCGAGCAAGAAGGGCACCTGGTCGCTCCCTATCCCCTCCTTCCAAGCTCGCTTGTTCCTTTTAGTAGCGGGTGGCCCGATTGGTCTCCTACTGCGCGCGTCCGGGAAATCCCCCTATGCCCCCTCAAGGGCAGCCTGGTCGATCCTCGAGTGCGCGCGTCGAACGAGCACATTCCTATCGTGCGCGTTCCGCGAGCAGGAGGACGACCAGGCTGCCCGCTTCTTAATCTTCTGGCGAGCCTGTGTCGTCGTAGTATTTTTCGCGGTAAATGGGGCACAGGCCTTTTTTCTGGAGCAAGGATGTGGCGTCGGCAATCATGGCGCTGTTCCCGCAGAGGTAGACAGCGAGACTCTTGACCGAAACGATCCGTTCCTCTATCAGCCTCAGGACGCGGCCGGATAAGCCGGACCAGGCGGGCTCGGGGCGGGACAGCGTCGTAATGGCCGTGAGGGTCGGCGTTCGCCTGGACAATTCAGCGAGCTCCTCCTGATAATACAAATCCCGCTGGCAACGCAGCCCCCAGAACAAGGTCGCCGGTTTTGGATCAACACGTTCCGCATTCGCCAGCAGCATGGACCGGATCGGCGCGATGCCGGTACCTGTGGCGATGAACAGCAACTCGCGCCCCGGGTCTTCTCGCAGATAGAAATTCCCCGCCGGCCCCTTGAAGTGTGTCTTGTCCCCTTCTTTCAGGTTGAACAGATAGGTGGAGCCCGGTCCACCCGGCACCAAATTGAGCAACAGGGTGATGACGTCCGATCGGCTGGGCTGCGAGGCGATGGAATAGGGCCGCGTCACGACGTGGCCGGTCTGAGGATGGAACACTTCGAATGAGACGAACTGGCCTGGTTTGAATGTAATGGTCTTCGGCGCGATCAACCGCAGGTCGAGCTGACGAACGTCATGCGTCAGATCTTTGATCATTTCAACTTGTGCGGCAAACGTTTCGACCGGCATGGCGAAAGATTCTAACAGGATGATCAAATGGTCCGCCACCCGGAACGTAGACGGCCTAGTAGATCCTCGAATGCGCGCGTCAAGGGAAATTCTTCCACTGCTCAAAATATCTACTAAAGGGAGCGGTCGAGGTTGCCCTTAACTGCGCGCATCGAACGCCCCTCATCCATCTAAATGCTCCCTCCAAGCTCGCTCGTTATTTCTTCAGGGATGGGGGCTGATTGATCTTCCACTGCGCGCGTCCAACGAGGGGAGTCCGCGACCGCGCGTTGCGCGAGCACAGAAGATCATCAGGCTCCATCCCCTCCTCTGCTCCAAACATCTACTAAAGGGAGTGGTCAAGGTTGCCCTCCACTGCGCGCATCGAGCGACCACAGCATTATCGTGGGGGCTCTGCGAGCAAGGAGGGCACCTGACCGCTCCCGAACGCCTCATCTCCCTCCGCCCCAGGCCGAGCCTTCCATTGGAGGCTGTAATACGCTCCGCGATCCCGCGCCCAGGGATCGAACACATTCACCACCACCTGGAGTTCGCCGGCCAGTTCCGGCATTGTCCGCAGTAGGACGCGTTTCATGGGAGAGACTTGCTGCTCATGGCCATTGGGCGTTCCCTGCTCCATCATCTCCGGGCCCGGTCCATTGTGCATCACCCACTCGACGCCGAGGGTGCTGTAGAACTCCGGGCGAAAACTGGAGGTGAAGAACCGGTCGCTGAAGAGGCGGCGCGAGGCGTTGAGAATAAACACGACGAACTGGGTTTCGGAAATGGCGAAGCCATGAGGCCGCTTGAATTCTGCCAGCCATCCCACCATGGTATCGACGTCCTCGATGTTGTCAATCAGGCTGCCGTTCGGATGACCCAAACAATCGTTGACGGGCGAGCCGTCGTCGTTCAACTGCGCCTCGGTGATTTTCTTGGACGAATCGCACGGATGTTGCCCGTACACTTCGCGCAACGTATTCACGAGCTGCGCCTGCTCGCGCCGAGCCGGCGAATCTTGCGGCAGACGCGTATCGACGAAGTCATCGAAGCTGGTCAATTGCTTCAACCCGTACTGCCGGCGGAACTCGTTATAGCGCGGGACTCCCCGCTCCCGGTCCCTGATGAGATCGAGCGCGGCCACGTCGATCTGTTGCGTGGGGGATTGCAGGCGGGGCGTCTTCAGATTTTGCAAAAATTGCGGATGGTTCTGAAGGGTCAGCGCCCCCAGCCGCTGCCGGCCCATGCTGAGCGCCCAATTCGCCAGGCCCTTCTGCCGCATGGCCTCAGTCGCCTTCCCCCGGAAGGTCTCGATCACCGGCACGTTGTGTCGTATGACATTCGGCTCCTTGTTCCACTCACGGTATTCGATCAGGTGCGGCAACAATGGGTGTAACCGGTACACCGTGATGAACTCCTCAGGGAAATTGAAGGGGGAGCCGAAATGGTTCACGCCCCCGTTAATATGATCGTCGTTTTTCAGATCCCAGCGGTCTTCTTTGTTGGGATCGATCAGGCCCACGAGCGGCACTCCGTCATATACCCGGTTGCCCAACCCGAAGATGCCAGGTCCACCGGCCAGTGCCGCATAGAGGCTGTTCGCCTTCTTCGCGTCATTCGTATCGTCGAGGCGGCGCACAACTTCTTTCAGCGCGTCCGCCACCTCCTCCTGCTTTGCAAAGACCCCGTGCCAGTTGGCATTCATGCCTCGGTTCAATGGCTCGTTGTAGAGCAGTTGCGTGGTCCATTCGGTGGTGTGAATTGTGGCAATCTCGGCAGCGACGACCAGCCGGGCGACCTCGAACAATTCGTTCGGCGTGACGTCTCTGTAGCGGATGACGTCATCGGGATTGACGGGATTTCTTAAGCCACTGTTCCCATCGGGCGTGAGCGCGGCCTGCTTCCGGAATGCATCGACAAAGGCATTGTGTTCCCTGGCAAAGACGTTGTGGTAGAAGCTGGTCCCGATGCTCCAGTTGTCAGGAAAGGCCGTGGCCTCCTGGCCGGACCATTCAGGATTGATCGGGTCACCCGCTTCGAAGACCGGCAGGTATCCCAGCTTGTCGCTCACTCCCTCCCCTTCTCTGACCGGCATCAGCAACAATTTGGCCGGGTCGTTGGGATTGCGCTTCACTCGCTGGCCGGATTGCTCGTCGTAACCATAGAGCTGGGAGGCGTCCCACCAGGCGGTGACGTGATTCGCGGTGGTCTTCGACGCCCGCGTGAGATAGGTCTTACCGCCCTGTGCAAACGACCTGGGCTCCGCGCCTTCAGCGATATAGGCCGCATCGATCTTGTCATCGGGCCGGCAGCCCAGCTTCTTGGCATCCGCTCCCGTCAGCGGCAACTCGACGTTCTCGACCAGTTGCGTCGCGCAGCCGACGGCCATCCACTGTGGCCGATTGTGCCCCTCTTCTAGATGCGAGAACCAGTCGTGGGTCATGAACTGGACCCAGAAAGCCGCCAGCACATTGAAGAACGGCGCCTTCTTGTACTCGCACTCGGCCTCATTTGCACCATCCGGCATGCCGTAGCCGTCGCGACATCTGTCCGGCTGCGACTGCGCTCGCGTGAACAGCTTCCGGCTGATAATCTGTGGGTCTGGCTTCAACAGCCCTAATCGATCCCCATGGCGATTCTTGGTCGTCTCATTCAGACCCAGATCGGGGAACGTGGTGTTGAACTCCACGTTCCGCGCAAAGAGTTGATGCGTCGATCCCATCAGCGGGTTGCGGATGTCGTTGCAGGTGCCGGTCAGGGTACGGAAGCGAATCAACTCTCCGCGACAGACCTGCGTCTGGTCGCCACCGACAGCCTTGAAGTCGGGATGGCTCTGCGGAAATCGCATTTCCGGCCAGGTATTCAGCGCCGGCCCGGCCTCGCCGTTGCGGCCTGTAACGTAGGCCTCGTAGGTCTTGTTGTTGTCGAAGAGATTGAACTTGATGAGTTCGATACGTTGCAACTCCAGCTCATAGAGCGCGCCGTTGATCCCGTGCGCATTAGGGCCAATCACCTTGGCATCGGCCAGAAGCCGCGCAGGAGCGAGAGACGTGGCATCACCAGCGGCCCAATAATTCGGCCAATCCAACCACGGCCCCTCCCTGAGGCTCTCGGCATGCTTCCCCCCGAGATAACGCGCGGTTGTGTCGGGAGCCTTTCCCAAGAATCGTTGTTCTCTGGTCTTCGCAACTGTCTGAATATCTCGTTGCAGGAGCATCTCCGCACAATCTTTCGTGGAGTCCACGAAGATGCCGAATGGACCTGGCCCGGCGCAGCCACCGAGCACACAGAGTCCCGTGACGATCACAAGCCGTGACCACTTACCTATTTTTCTCATAGGCAGCTCTCCTCAATGACGGAAAGCGGTTCACGCCGCATAACCGGCCTGGGAGCCTCTCCGACATTGACCTTTCTACTGCGGCGAACGATCCGCGGCCATCTGCGTCGTTCTCGGTTTCCGATGTTGTACCACACCTGCGGACCATCGAAGCTCTAGCC
The DNA here is from genome assembly GCA_041491905.1 of Nitrospiraceae bacterium. Taxonomy (GTDB): domain Bacteria; phylum Nitrospirota; class Nitrospiria; order Nitrospirales; family Nitrospiraceae; genus Palsa-1315. Next base: position 14,187 of record JBGPVY010000036.1, read on the forward strand.
GGCCAATATATTTTTTTCAGCAGCCTGCTTGCTCACCTCCCTCCTCGTTGTTCTACTCGTTGTTTTGCATGTGACTTTTTCCCCAAGACTTGGACATTGCAGACGGCGTATACTGCACATGTCGAGTGAGCCATCATGATCACAGCGGAGCCTTGATCATGAAACACGTCCCCGCCACAGTCACGTCGTTATCGAGCAGTCCTCCATCCCTCTCAACCATTCAAGCAGCGACCTCTGCCGGGAGGTCAGCCACCATAGGAGGTGTCACCATGTCCATTTCACGCACACTCAACGCGTATCTCGATCGTGAACGAGTTCATTATGATGTATTGTCCCACCCGGAAGCGTTTCGCGCTGCAGAGATCGCCCACACGCTCCAAACCCCGGAGAAAGAAATGGCCAAGGTCGTGATCGTGAAGGTACAGGGGCGGTTTGTGATGATGGTACTGCCGGCCCGTTGGAATGTGGACCTCCGTCGCTTAAGGACTGTCTTTGCCACCCATCAGGTGCGGCTCGCGACTGAGGATGAGATCACAGGTCTGTTTCCCGACTGCGAGTTGGGCGCCATGCCGCCCTTCGGCAATCTCTATGGGCTCCCTGTGTACGTCGATCAATCACTTACGGAGGACGAGGAGATCGTCTTCCAAGCCGGGACCCATTCGGACGCGATCCGCATGCGATACTGGGACTTTGCCTCGCTTGCGTTCCCAGTGGTTGAAGAATTCCACCGCTCACCTTCGGAAGTCTGGTGAGGTATGATGTCGCAACCTCTCCCGACGACAATTCCTCGCGGGAATAGCCTTCTCTCGAGAATCTTGATCGCCGTCGATGACTCTGAGCATTCCGCCAGAGCGCTGCGCTACGTGGGCACCCTGCTGCGTGACACTCACGACGTGCACGTCACCCTGTTTCATGTGTTGAAACCGATGCCGCGCGAACTGTTGGAACATGGTGGGTCCGAGGATCCCTCAGGGGAGGTTCGCTTGGCCACGGAGTTGCAACAGGATCAGGAGAACTGGGTGCGTAAGGAAAGCGTGAGTGAGTACCCCATTTTGGTGAACGCGCTGGAGCTGTTCGGAAAAACCGGATTTCCTCTGGATCGCGTCACGTTGAAGTTCGGACACGAAGACAATATCGCGCAGAATATCCTCGACGAGGCCCAAAACGGGAGCTTCGGAACCATTGTGGTGACCCGTCACGGATCGAACGGGCTCAAACGATTCTTCGGCGGGGGCATCACGGATCAGTTGCTGCGTGACGCGTCTGGCTATACGCTGTGGGTCGTGGAATGACCAGGAAACAACCCCTAGGCCGTCATGCTGTATCCGATGAGCCTTTCTTGAGGAAGCATAGCATGCTGAGAACGGAGAGAGGCTGCGACGGCTGAATGTCAACGGCCCTTTTTAGCGGGAAGACATTGGGGGGGGTCCAACGCAACGCCGGGAGGCCAATTTACGGTAAGATGACAGACTCTTCTGGATAGCCGAGCCCTCGGAGTATTTCTTCCAGGGCGTTCATCATCGGTGGTGGCCCGCAGAGGAAGAGGACGGTCTCTGGACCCGGAGGAGGAAGATGCCGGCGAAGCATATCAGCCGTGATTCGCCCGGTTCCCTCTGGCCATCCCGCCGGCGGCTGTTCCAAAACATGATAACAGTGGAAGTTCGGATGCGCTCGGACATCCCGTTCCCACTCGTCGCGAAAAATAATGTCGGCCTCGGTCTTGTTGGCGAAGACCAAAAACTGTTCCGCATCGAGCCGCTGCGTGAGGATCCAGCGGATGATCGAGATCATCGGCGTAATGCCGGTGCCGCCCGCGACGAAGCCCACCTTCTGCGCCATGCCATCGACCCAATGGCCGCCCGGGCGAGGACCGCTCATCAGCACCGTGTCGCCCACGCGCTGGTCATGCAGGTACTTCGAAATGACGCCGGTTTCGTAGCGCTTCACGGTGAGATCGAAGAAACCCGCAGTACCCGGTAGAGACGAGGGCGTGTAGGGACGTTTCACGGACTTGCCGTTGATCGTGGCGTGGACGTAGAGATAATCGCCGGGCAGCATGTCCAAGGTGGCATCGGCAGGAAGGGCGAAACGGAACGTCTTGGTGTCGTGAGTATTGATGCGAATGGCCGTGAGTGGGTAAGGGCTCGGCGTGGTGGTCTTGATGCGCGTGACCCGGTCCATCATCGGGACTGGTACCTCAAAAGAATCCTGGCTCAGTGCCGAATCCCTCGGCTCGTTCAAAAAAGAAACAACAGGGGCGACCCCATACCTAGGTAGGAGGTCGCCCCTGGGTGGCGCATAGGACGCCGAAGTCGACTGTACGCCTTAGTACGGGATCACATGCAAACAGTCCTTGCTCTCATTGTTCCAGACCACATCACACAGGTTGGACATGCGGGCCACGATCTGCGCCGCCACTCCCCCGGTCCCGCCGAACAGGCCGCACCAGCCCAGGATCACGAAGCCCCAGTGCAACGGCGCGGCGAAGAGTTCATCGACGAACCAGAACGCATGGCCCCACTCATTGAGCCCCACATTGGGCAGAATCATCAGCGGCCCC